>NZ_JBHVJX010000025.1:0-117927 GCF_042798755.1 Streptomyces sp. NPDC057743 | reverse complement strand
CGACACCCGCCTCTACGGCACGGCGACGGCACGGGCATGGGACCGGCTCCACCCGCGGTTGACCCGCCGAGCCGCCTGGATCGACCATGCTGGCCGCGCCTGGAGGAGGGCCGCCTGCGCGGCCTGGACACCTACCTCTCCTACCGCATCGGCCTGCGCACCTTCTCCGCCGCCGAATCCCGCGTCGCCCTCGGCGTCCCCGACGCCTACCACCTCCCCTCCGTCCCCGGCTCCGGCTACCTCAAGTTCGGCACGGACGAGATGACCCGCTTCAAGGCCGCCTACGTCTCCGGCCCCCACCGCTCAGCCAACAACCGCACCGACCACGGCGCGCTCCCCGTCCAACATCGCGCCGCCGTTTTCACCGCCACACCCGTCCCCGTCACCACCCCGGCACAGCAACCCACCCCGGAAGCCGTCACCCCGGGCGAAGACGCCCTGGCCGACACCGTCTTGGACGTCATCGTCGCCCGCCTGGAGGGCCAGGGGCCGCCCGCCCACCGAGTCTGGCTCCCGCCCCTGGACACCGCCCCCACCCTCGACCGCCTCCTCCCGGCCCTGACCACCACCCCCGATCGCGGCCTGCATGCCGCCGACTACCCCGCCACCGGCCGCCTCACCGTCCCCTTCGGCCTCGTCGACAAACCCTTCGAACAGCGCCGCGACCTCCTCCACCACGGCTTCTCCGGCGCCACCGGCCACCTCCTCATCGTCGGCGGCCCCCAGTCCGGCAAGTCCACCCTCCTGCGCACCCTCATCGGCGCCTTCGCCCTCACCCACACCCCCACGAAGTCCAGTTCTACGGGCTCGACTTCGGCGGCGGCGCCCTCAGCTCCATCGCCGGCCTCCCGCACGTCGGCTCCGTCGCCTCCCGCCTGGACCCCGAACGCGTCCGCCGCACCGTCGCCGAGGTCGCCGGCATCCTCGCCCGCCGCGAGGAGTACTTCCGCACCCACGACATCGACACCATCGCCACCTACCGCCGACGCCGCGCCGAAGGCCACCTCCCCGACCAACAATGGGGCGACGTCTTCCTCGTCATCGACGGCTGGGGCCCCTTCAAGGACGAGTACGAACTCCTCGAACCCATCGTCGCCGACCTCGCCTCCCGCGGCCTCGGCTTCGGCATCCACGTCATCCTCACCGCCAACCCGCCACCTCGAAGTCCGCGCCGCCCTCAAGGACCAGATCCTCGGCCGCCTGGAACTGCGCCTGACCGATCCCCTGGACTCCGAGTTCGACCGCAAGACCGCCGCCAACGTCCCACCCGGCGTCCCCGGCCGCGGCCAAACCCCCACCAAACTCCACCTCATGACCGCCCTCCCCCACACCGGCACACCAAGCACCACCGCCGAACTCGCCGATGCCACCGCCCAGTTCGTCCGCACAGTCGCGGAAAACTCGTCCGGCCCCACCGCCCCCGCCGTCCGACTCCTCCCCCGCACCGTCCCCGCCGCCCACCTCCCCAAGGGCTCCGACCACCCCCACCGCGGCATCGCCCTCGGCCTCGACGAAACCAACCTCGAACCCGTCTACACCGACTTCGAAACCGACCCCTTCCTCCTCGTCTTCGGCGAAAGCGAATCCGGCAAGACCGCCGCCCTCCGCCACATCGCCCACAAAATCGCCGAACGCTACACCCCCGACGAAGCCAAAATCGTCGTCGGCGACTACCGCCGCACCCTCCTTGACGCCATCCCCACCACCCACCTCCTCGAATACGCCCCCACCGACGACGCCCTCAACATCCACATGAACGCCCTCGCCGGCCTCATGGATCGCCGCCGCCCCACCCCTGATGTCCCCCCAACAACTCCGCGACCGCAGCTGGTGGACCGGCCCTCGCTTCTTCGTCCTCCTCGACGACTACGACCTCATCGCCACCAGCACCGGCAACCCCCTAGCCGCCCTCACCGACAAACTCCCCTACGCCCGCGAGACCGGCATCCACCTCATCCTCACCCGCACCACCGCCGGCATCTCCCGCGCCCTCTACGAACCCGCCCTCCAACGCCTCACCGAACTCGGAGCCCAAGCCCTCATCCTCTCCGGCAACCCCAACGAAGGCGACATCCTCGCCAACGTCCGCCCCCGCCCCCTACCCCCGGGCCGCGGCTACTACATCACCCGCAAACGCGGCACGTCCCTGATTCAACTCGGCTGGCAAGCTGACCAGTAGGCCACCCAAACGGCGTTCGGCGGCCATGCCTCTCGATGGGACCTCTGTCCATATGGCTTGCCCGGCACCCGGGCACCGGGCAAGCTGCTTCGGCACTACCCCGACAAGCCCTCTCCTTGGCCTCGTAATCAGTCCGTGACCGGATCGGCGCATCGGGGGTGAAGCCCGTCGGCCGGTCGTTGCCAGGCCCCATCCCCGGCATCACTGCTGGTCGAGCGACACCCGCGCAGGCGACATTGCCCCGTCGACAACATCTCCCTTCGAGCGGAGCAGCCGGCTGTATCGCCTACGCGCAGGTCACGGCTGCCGAATCTGGGTGGAGTAGCACGTGCGACACGAGGCGCCTGACGTCGATCGGCGGTGAGAGACCTTCGGCTCCTGGGCGTCGCAGTGGCCGGGTGAAGCTGAGGGCCTGCCCCCTCACCTGCGTTCGCGCTCCATCGCGCGGAATCTTCCCCTACGCTGCCCCCAGCCCCGATTTCACGTGGCCCCTGGGGACGCGTGCCTCGACCGGATCACCAGCGTGGAGCCGCTGATGTCACCCGTGCCTCCCGACCACACCACGTCGGCTTCAACAACGCGTGCAGCGGAGAAACCGTCGGAGGCGTCCCCACTACTCCCCACCGGATATTCCTGGTCCAGCGATCGCCGCCGCACCGCCATCGCCCGGCCCAGGCTCTCCGTCCCCGCCCGCCAAGCTCTCGGTGACCGGCAGCTCGGTGAAGGGCGCAGGGTACTCGACTACGGATGCGGACGCGGGGACGACCTCGCGGCACTGGAGCGGCTCGGGTGTGTCGTTACCGGCTGGGACCCGTACTACCTCAATGACACTCTGGCACGGCCCGCCGACGTGGTGATGCTCACTTACGTCCTCAACGTCGTCGAAAATCCGGGCGAGCGGCGCGAGACGCTGCAGCGCGCCTGGGAACTCGCGCAAGACCTACTCGTCGTCTCGGCGCGTCTAACGTGGGAACGGCGCAAGGTGAAGGGCGAGGAATTCGGCGACGGAATCATTACTAGCCATCGAACGTTCCAGCACTTGTACGGAGCAGGTGAGTTGCGTGCCTACGTAGCTGAGGTGACGGGGGCACGGGCAGTTTCAGCGGCACCCGGCGTGGTTTATGCCTTCAAGGACAATGCGGCGCGGATGCAGTACCTGGCGCAGCGGATCGTGCCGGACGCGGAATGGCTGGCATCCGCAGACACCGCCTCTGCGCTCGCCTCGGTCGTCGACTACGTCGAACGGCGCGGACGGCAGCCACGCATCGATGAAGTGCCACGACCTACAGCCGAACTGCTGGCCCAGTTCACCACAAGCGAGTTGCAGCGCCTCACTCGCGACAGCGCGGACGCGGCCAAGGTTTCCGAGGGCGCCAAGCGCTCAACGCTCAATACGCTGCTCTATCTTGCGGTGGAGTTGTTCAACGGACGTGGACCTTTCTCTAGCCTCCCGCACTCTGTCCAGCTGGACGTGCGGGCATTTTTTGCATCGTACAAAGAGGCGTGCCGGCGGGCTGACAGGCTGCTGCTCAAACTGCGCGACGATGCTTACGTGCGCGGCGCAATGAACGGCTCGGCGGCCGGGAAGCTGACGCCAACAGCGCTGTACGTGCACCGGCGGGCAGTTGACCACATTCCGGTAGTGCTCCGGCTCTACGAGCACTGCGCGTCGATCGCAGCAGGGCGGCCCGTCTCATGGACGATCCTGAAGCTCAAGCACAAGGGGAGAACGGTTTCGTGGCTGGACTATCCGGAGTTCGACACAGACCCGCACCCTCGCATCCACTCCTCCTACACGGTTGACATGCGAACGCTGGAGTCATCTCGCATCTCTTACGAGAAGTCCGAGAATCGTCCGCTGCTCCACCGGAAGCATGAGTTCCTGGACTCGAACGACCCGGACGGGCCTCGCTATCGGCGACTGACCGAGTCAGAGGTGAAAGCCGGGCTGTATGAGTATCCGCATCTGATCGGAACGGAGCGGGGCTGGGATGCAGAGCTGGTCCGCTGCGGGCGCGAACTGCGTGGCCACCGCCTCGTGCGACGCCGCCCAGCCGATAGCTGAGAAGGGGCGGCCTCATGCGCTGGGTTGCATACGGGCCACGGTCTCCGCAAACGCCTCGGCATCGAACTCTGTCACCTGCGACGGGAACCACGACAGCCTCAGCCCGTTCGATGCCCGGTCCTCGGGTAGCCCCATGGCGGTAAGCACATGGCTAGGGGTGTACGAGGCACTGGTGCACGCGGAGCCCGTGGCAACGGCGGCCTGGTCCTTGATTCTCACAATCAGCGCCTCGGCGTTCAGCTTGTCGAAGCTGAGGTTGAGGATGTGGGGGACGGAGTGCTCGGGGTCACCGTTGATCGCATAGCGGGTCTTCTCCAGGGCGGTGAGGAGGCGCTCACGCAAGGCCAAGGCGTCGCGCTCCCAGCCGTCATGCTTCGCATGGAAGCTTCGGGCCGCTTCGTGCAGCCCCATGATCAGAGGAACGGGAAGTGTTCCCGGACGGAGCTTTCGTTCCTGCCCCCCGCCGTACATGATCGGTTCCAGGGGGACCCTGTTCCAGCCTCGGCGACGGGTAAGGAGGGCACCGATGCCCTTGGGGGCGCCGACCTTGTGGCCGGAGATACTGACCAGGTCGATAGGGGCGGTGAGGTCTTTGGTCCGCTTGCCGTAGCCCTGGGCAGCGTCGACGTGCAAGAAGGTGGGGGTCTTGATCAGCGCCTGGGCGAGTTCGGCGACGGGCTGGATGACACCAGTCTCGTTGTTCACGTGCATGAGGGAGACGAGGAGGGTGTCCGGGCGGACACGAGCCAGGACCTCGTCGGCGGTGAGCCGGCCAGTGGGGCCCGGTTGGAGAAACTCGACCTCGAATCCGCGGGCGTCGCGCAGGTGCTCCAGCGGCTCCAAAACCGCCTTGTGCTCGACGGCAGATGTCACGATGTGCTTACGCCCACTCTTCTCTCCGTGAGCGGCGAGGCCGAGCAGCGCGATGTTGTTTGACTCGGTGGCACCACTGGTGAAGATGATCTCCTCAGCTTGAGCATCGAGGGTGGAGGCGAGGTAGGCGCGGGCTGCGGCGACTGCCTTCTTGGCACGCAGCCCATACTCGTGGGTGCGACTGCCGGCGTTGCCGAACTCTTCCGTCATCCAGTGCAGCACCACCTCGGCGACGTTCGGCTCGACCCGAGTCGTCGCCGCCGCATCCAGATACGCCACCACGGCACTCACCCGTTCTTTCCTGCTTCCCGGCACTCAGCTTCTCGCACGTACGTCAAGTCGTTAACGTACACGCTCAGAAGGTCGCAGACATCTCAGCTCACCTTCCCCACGGGACAGCCCACCGCCTTCGCCGTTTGTTCCCTGCCCGTCATGCACCTAGCCGAGATGAGTACGTCCTTCTTCACGCCCCACTTACGTCAAGTCCAGAGCCATGTACGTTTCCCCGATGACGTACGCTACGGTTTGCAGGTGGAGACTGAAGCTGCGACACCTGTGAAACGTGTGGCAGCGCCCTGTACCTCGACCGGTTTCGAGTACCGCTTCCCCGCCATCCGGGGCATCCAGGCAGGGCGCGAGTATTACGTCACGATGTGCCCGCTACGCCTGATCCCGATAATCTTCCGGTTGGATGACGAGGGCCTCTCCCCCGAGCTGCGCGCCCAACGCGTAGTGAACAAGGGTCGACTCCCTGCTTTGTCCAAGTACATCTTGGACAATTCGGACGATTACGTCTTTAGTGCGCTTACCGCCTCTGTCGACGGCAACATGCAATTCGATGCCTTCAGCGCTGAGGACGTCGAATTCCGCACCGGCCAGCTTCGCATTGCCATGGACGCCCGGTTCCTGATCAACGACGGGCAGCATCGGCGTGCCGCGATCGAGCTCGCTCTGCGTCAGAAGTCCGATCTCGGCGAGGAGACCATCGCCGTCGTGTTCTTTCACGACTCCGGTCTCGCGCGCTCGCAGCAGATGTTCGCCGACCTCAACCGGCACGCCGTGCGGCCGGCTCGCTCCATCGGCGTTCTGTACGATCACCGTGACGCTGAGGCCCAGGTCGCCCGCACTCTCGCCAGCCGCTCGGTCGTCTTCAGGGGTTACGTGGAGATGGAGAAGAGCAACCTCTCCGCCCGCTCCAAGAAAATGTTCACCCTCAGCGCCCTCTACTACGGCACCCAGGCGCTGCTGCAGGGACTGGAACTCAAGCCAGACGAAGCCACCGAACTCACCCAGGCATACTGGGAGACAATCGACAAGGCGTTGCCGGAGTGGAGCATGGTCCGCCAGCAGCAGCTCTCGGCTGCCGAGATGCGCCGTGACTTCATCCACAGTCATGGCATCGCCTTGCACGCCCTCGGTCGGGTCGGTAACTCGCTACTGCGCGACTCGACGGCCGTGAGCCACTGGAAGAAACAGCTTGCGCAGCTGAAGAAAGTTAACTGGTCGCGCGCCAATAGCGACTGGGAGGGCCGGGCCATCGTGGGCGGCCGTGTCTCCAAGAGCCATCAGCAAGTCACCCTGACCGTCAACTACCTGCGTCGCCACCTCGGCCTGGGCTTGAGCCCCGAAGAGCAGCGAGTGGAAGACGCCTACCTGCGAGGCGAGGAATGAGTTCCACCATCCCCATCCCGCTCGGCATGCCAGCCCAGCGCCGGCGCGCTTTCAACGGCCGCTCTCTGGATGAGGTGACGGCCGAGCTCGCCGAGGAGATCCGCGAGCTGTACACCGCCGACCAGGTCCCGTGGGTGATCGGTTATAGCGGAGGCAAGGACTCGACTGCCGTCCTCCAACTCGTCTGGACAGCTCTGAAGGAGCTCCCCACCGAGCAGCTCACCAAGCAGGTCCATGTGATCTCCACCGACACCTTGGTCGAGAACCCGGTCGTCGCCGCCTGGGTCACCAACTCACTTGAGACCATGGCGAAGGCCGCCGGTGAGCAGGGTCTGCCAATCGAGCCGCACCGGCTCACACCAGATGTCAAAGACACCTTTTGGGTCAACCTGATCGGCCGCGGCTACCCTGCTCCCCGCCCCAAGTTCCGTTGGTGCACCGAGCGTCTCAAGATCAAGCCATCGAACTCGTTCATCCGCAGCGTCGTTGCTGCCCACGGCGAGGCAATCATGGTTCTTGGTATCCGTAAGACCGAGAGTCAGGCGCGTGCTCGGGTCATGGAGAAGCACGAGAAGCGCCGGGTACGCGATCGTCTTTCCCCCAACGCCAACCTGCCCAACTCGCTCGTCTACAGCCCCGTCGAGGACTGGACCGACGACGACGTCTGGGAGTTCCTCATGCAACGTTCCAACCCCTGGGGCTATAACAACGAGGACCTCCTCAGCATGTACCAAGGGGCGTCCGCTGACGGAGAGTGCCCGCTCGTCGTCGACTCCACCACCCCGTCCTGCGGCTCTTCCCGCTTCGGCTGCTGGACTTGCACCCTGGTCGAGCAGGACAAGTCGATGTCGGCGATGATCCAGAACGACGAGGAGAAGGAGTGGATGCTCCCGCTCCTCAGCCTCCGGAACAAGCTAGACGCGCCCTTCGGCTACTACGACGAGGGTGACCCGGATCTACCTACTGGCCGCAAGGCTCCCTTCCCCCGCCCAGACAAGCCAGCCCGTGACTTCCGCCGTATAAACGGCAAGGTCATGCTCTTCAATGACGGCGCTATTCACGGCCCATACAAGCAGGACTACCGCGAGCAGTGGCTGCGCGAGCTACTGGAAGCCCAGACCTGGATCCGCACCAACGCCGACGCCCCCGAACACGTCCGCAGCATCGAGCTAATCACTCCCGGCGAGCTGCACGAGATCCGCCGTATCTGGGTCTTCGACAAGCACGAGGTCGAGGACACCCTCCCGCGCATCTATCAGGAAGCCACCGGCGAGGAGTTCCCTGGCGGCCCGCTGGACGAGCAGCTAGTCATGGGCGCCGACGAGATGAAGATCCTCAAGGATCTCTGTGGTGAGGACGAACTGCACTACAGCATGGTCCGCGAGCTACTCTCCGTCGAACGCAAGTACCGCACCATGACCCGCCGTGCCGGCCTTTTCAAAGCACTGCAACAGGCCGTCGAGAAGGGCTACTACGAGGACGGCGAGGACGCCGTAGCCTTCGCCAAGCGCAAGAAAGAGACGCGCGTCGACACCTCCCAGCCCCTCGCTCAGACCCTCACCTTCGACCAGGAAAACGAACTCGATGCTCCTGCGTAAGATCACCCTCTCCGAGTTCGGGGCCTACCGGGGTGAGCAGTCCCTCGACCTCACGCCGAAGAAGAACAAGCCGATCATCCTCATCGGTGGTCTCAACGGCTGCGGCAAGACCACCCTGCTCGATGCCATCCAGCTCGCCTTGTACGGCCGACGCGCCCGTTGCTCCGGCCGCGGCAACAAGGCGTACGAGAGCTACCTGCACGAGTCCATCAATCGCCAGGCCGACCCCACCCGCGGCGCCTCCGTCACGCTCGACTTCACCATCGCCGTAGAGGGCCGCGAGCACTACTACTCGGTTATCCGCAGCTGGCGTCTGTCAGGCAAGTCGGTCAAGGAATTCCTGAACGTCTTCGTCGACGAGCACTACGGCGAGCGCGCCAAGAGCACTCGCAAGCGACCCGAGCTCAAATTCAGCAAGGTACTCAGCGAGGGGTGGGCCGACCACGTCGAGGATCTGCTGCCGCTGGAGGTCGCCTCCTTGTCGTTCTTCGACGGCGAAAAGATCGAGTCGCTGGCCGACCCCGATCGCGCCGCCTCCTTCATCAAATCAGCCATCCGTTCACTCCTCGGCATCAGCACCGTCGAACAGCTCCGCACCGACCTGCAGGCTCTACAACGTCGCCAAGCGATTTCCGACGAGGAGCAGCACCTGCTGGACGAAGTGCGAGAGCAGGAGCAGGAAAGCAAGCGTGCTCAGCAGGAAAGCAAGCGTGCTCAGCAAGAGCTCGATCAGCTGAGCGAGGTGCACGACGAAGCCAAGGAGGAGCTTGAGAAGGCCGAGCGGGCGTACAAGGACGAAGGCGGTACCCTCTTCGAACAGCGCGTCACCCTGGAGAGTGCCCACAAGGCTGCCGCCGCCCGCCTCGCCGACACTCGTACTGCGCTCATCGCGAGCGCCGGAGGCTCTCTTCCGCTTCTGATGGCTGACGCCCAACTCAAGGCCGTCTCCGAGCAAGCCCGCCGTGAGCGCGTGGCCGCCCAGACACGCGAAGTCCTCGACGTCCTCGCCGAGCGTGACACCTGGCTGCTGGACCGCCTGCCCGAACAGGCCCGCGAGGATGCACTCAAGGCCATGGAAGCTGACAGGGCCGAACGCGCCGCCGACGCCGAACTCGACGTCGACCTGCATCTGCCTGCCAACATGTTGTCTCAGCTGGAGGCTCTCACTCAGTCTTTGGACGCAGAGCGCGATCAAGCCCAAAAGCTGCTCACCGAAGCCGAAGCCGCGACCGAAGAGCTCGCGCAGCTGGACCGCCAGCTGGCAGGCGTCCCTGAAAAGGACGATGTGCACGAACTACTGGAAAAGCGCGCCGAGCAAATGCGTACCGTCGCCATCGCGGCTGACGCCGTCGATCGGGCCCGCCAGCGCGTTGAAGAGGTCGAACGGCACGAGTCCAACGTCAATACTGCATTGGACCGCGCCCACAAGGACTACATCCGCACCAAGGTCAAGGCGGAGGAGGTCAAGCGCATCATCCGCTTCTCAGAGAAGGCCCGCGAGACCCTCGCGCACTTCTCCGGTGCCCTGCTACAACGGCACATCAGCCGTCTCGAAGTCGCAATGCTGCAAAGTTTTCAAAGCCTGATGCACAAACAGGGACTGGTGAAGGACATCCGCATCGACACGGACAATTTCACCCTCACGCTCTCCGATGCAGAAGGGCAGGAGATCAACCCCGGGCGACTCAGCGCCGGTGAGCGCCAACTGCTTGCCGTCTCCCTGCTGTGGGGCCTGATGAAGGTTGCCGGCAACCGGCTGCCCAGCGTCATCGACACGCCGCTCGGCCGTCTCGATAGCCGCCACCGCGAGCACCTCGTCGACCGCTACTTCCCCCACGCCAGCGGCCAGGTTCTACTCCTCTCTACCGACGAGGAGATCGACGAGGACCTCTTGGGCCGCCTCAACAAGTCAGTGGCACAGACCTATACCCTCTCCCACGACGACATCGAGCTCACCACCAAGGTCGTCAAGGGATACTTGTGGAACGCAGGAGCCAACAATGTCGCTTGAGAACGTCCGCCTTTCCCAGCCAGCCAAGGACCGTCTCATCCGTCTCAAGCGCACTACTGGAATCACTCAGTGGAACGTCCTGTGTCGCTGGGCACTCATCCTCTCCCTGAAGGATGCCTCGACCCCGCTCATCCGTGACATCGTCACTGATTCCAATGTCGTGATGGACTGGAAGACCTTCGCTGGCACGACCCACGGCGACATCTACCTTGCCCTCCTGAAGCAGCGTTGCGTCGAGGACGGTGAGGCTCCGACACAAGAGAACGTCGCAAAGACGCTCACGGTTCATCTGCACCGTGGCATCGGATACCTCGGGGGGCAGAAGGAGTTGACGACGATTGAGGGACTGATCGGGTCGGTCGCAGCCTGAACTGGGCAAATACGGACGCGAGTTCGAGTGGCGCGCCGCTAAACAGCAACCAGCAATACGTCACCCGAATGCGTATCGCCGCAGCTAGACTGCCCCGCATGGCATCAGGTCACGGCAGCACCACCCTCCAACTCAACCTCGTCGGTATCGGCGAGATTCTCCGCAACGACCGACTGGTCGTCCCCCAGTTCCAGCGCGCGTACTGCTGGAAGGTGGACCGGGAGGTCAAGGCCTACTGGACCGACATGGACCGGGCCATCCGGATAGGGACAGACGAGGAATACTTCTTCGGGACGATCGTCCTGACTCAGGACGGACCGGAAGACCGCAAGAAGATCATCGACGGACAGCAGCGGCTTGTCACATCCTCACTCCTAATCGCCGCAATCCGCGACGCGCTGCACCAACTGGGTTACGCCCGCGCGCACCTCATTGGCGATGAGTTCCTCGCGAGCCAAGCCTGGGACGCCGAGGGAACGGAACCGCACCTCAAGCTCAACGAGGATGACAATCCGTCTTTCCATGGCATCGTTACCCGCAGCACGCTGCCTGCCCACCCGGCCAAGCGCACAGACTCTGACATCGTCAGGGCGTACTGCTTCTTTCGCGAAGAGCTCGACAAGCTCACCCAGCGGTACGGTGCAGAAGCCACGCATGAGCTACTCAAATGGGTCAAGTACCTCCAGCAGCGTGCACAGCTCGCCGTCGTGGAAACCCCCTCCGAGGCTGATGCATACGTCATCTTCGAAACGCTCAACAACCGTGGCGCCGACCTGACCACCGCGGACCTTTTGAAGAACCATCTCTTCGGTGCGGCTAAGTTGCACCTCGACTCCGTGCGTAACAACTGGCATAAGGCAATCGGCGCCCTATCCCTCACGACTGCGAACGAAAAGTTCACGAAATTCCTGCGGCACTATTGGAGTTCGAGAGTCGGTAAGGTCACCGAACGAGACCTGTACGCGAAGATGCGTGAGCGGGTAGTGCGGAGCCAGGATGCCTTGACGTTCTCGGAGGAGCTTCTGTCGGGCGCGCGCATCTACGCCGCACTCTCCGACTCCAGTCACGAAATTTGGAACGAAAAGTGTTCGAGCCGGCGTCCAGCTCTTGACACACTCGCCCTGTTCAACTTGGTCCCCAATAAGATCCTGCTACTCGCAGCCGTCGAGCACTTTCCGCCGGTTCAGATCGAGAAGCTGCTCAAAGCTATGGTCAACTGGTCCGTGCGCGGCATGGTCATGAGTGCAATGAACCGGGGGCGCTACGAGGACCTGTACTCGCAGATTGCCATGGGGATTCGCCAGGGCGCGATCACGAGCGCCGCTCAGGTCCGGGAACGGCTCAACGACCTCATCCCGTCCGATAGCGACTTCAAGGCGCAGTTCACCCTGGCTACCCTGCTCGGACGGGGGGACGCCAGCAAGATTGCTCGCTACTACTTGAGCGCCCTGGAGAAGACCTGCAAGAAGGAGGGGCAACCAGAGTTCGTCCCCAACGACAATCCGAACGAAGTAAACCTAGAGCACGTCTTCCCGCAGAACGCAGTGGCCGAGGACTGGTCTGAGTTCATCGCCGCAAGCGGCAACCGCGAAGACGCCGATAGTTGGGTTTATCGCCTCGGCAACATGGTCCTGCTGCCCTCCGGTTCCAACTCGCGTCTCGGCAACAAGCCATTCAAAGACAAGGCTGAAATCTTCCAGCAATCAAAGCTCGCCCTGACTCGCGAGGTCGGCGAGTGTGCCACCTGGACCCCTGCGGCGATCCAGGCCCGGCAGGAACGTCTGGCGACCCTGGCCGTGCGAACTTGGCCAAGATAAAGGGAAGCAATGACGGGTGATGCCTGCCATCGCTGGCAAAAGCAGATCTCGCCCAGCATAGAAGTAGGGCATGCCCCCAAGCGAAGGGGCATGCCCTACTTGACAGCACCCAAGGGCTGCAAAGCACTTTAACCTTCACGCAATTCGGAAGCGCATACGTTTCCCCGTGCGCGACCCACAGAGCCAATTGACGCATTGGGCGTCGACAGGCCCGATTCTCACCTCAGCACCCGAAAATCACTCCACGAGATGGTGGCTCCAGGGGTGAGATGCACCGCGAAAGGTGTCCTTATTTCCAACTTCGCCCCCACCAGCTTTCCCCCACCAGCAGCGCCCCGCGGCTGCGGCATCCCTTCAACGCGCACCTAGGCTCAACGATGCTCCGTGGGGATAGGCAACAGACCTTGCCCCTGCACGACGATCGAGTATGAGACTACCACGGAGCAACGCTTCCCTTACTTGGGTCTAGCTTCCTTAAGAACGCAGCCACGACGGCATGCCTGTTCCAATCGAGGCACGCATAAATAAATGAAAGAAATGCGTCAACCATTGAACGCGACATTCCGCTTTTCGTGAAGAATTCGACTTGACATCTCCTTGAGTTACGGGCAACGATTCTTCTCGCACGCAGCAGCTATCGACGGTCACCGCAGCCAGTGTGGTGGATCCCGTAATTGGACTGACGGAGGTGCCGCCTCATTCCTGGAATAGCCAGACAAGGCGCAAAACTCGCATTGTTGCAACTGTAGCTACGTCCATCGGTTGACGCCCCTGGACGTCGCGCCTGGAGCAATCGAGGCTTCACGAAAAATACGCGGGACGGGCGAGGAGCATTCCGCATAAGTTCCGCTCATGCCGGTTGCGCACGTCTGTTAGCCGGAGCCTTCTTCCCTCCTGTCGTCCGACCAGCTAGCCCCATTCATTCGATATCCCGTACTTCTTACCCACCCGTTACCCGGAGCTGGTGCGTTCCTACGGCATGCACTGGTTAACTTCGAGAAAGAAAAAGCGGAGGAAAAGTGTCTCCCCAGCGTCTTCCCCTATTCTTGGCCGGCCAGGCGCTTGCCTCGTTTCGGGACTCTGGCTACAGCCTGCCCGCAGCGATCAGCGAAGTGGTCGACAACGCTCTTGAGGCTGCAGCTCAGAACATTCTCGTTCGCATGGATGAGGAGCCGGCTGGGGGTAGAGGTGACAAGAGCCGCGTGTGGCGCATCTGTTTCGCAGACGATGGCATCGGCATGGACGACGATGCGCTGCATCGCTACCCACAGGTCGGCCACTCCAGCCGCTATATGCGCACCGACACCATTGGAAAGTACGGAGTCGGCGCCAAGCTCTCCGCCCTGAACTACGGCAAGCGCATCGACATCTGGTCCCGCACCAGCGGCGCCTCGGACTGGCGGCACGTTTGGTTTGACCTCGACCATGCACTGGCAGAGGAGGAACTGGCTAACGGCCAATCCGCAGGCGTGGATCCTCCGACCAGCAAGCCCTTCCCCGACGACTTGCGCGACCTCGTACCACACGACGTCGGGACCCTCGTAGTGTGGTCCAAGATCGACCGCCTAGAGGACGGACGCCACTCCGAGGACTTCAAGTCTCTGGTCGGCGAGGTCAAGAAGGAGCTGGCCCGTACTTTCCGCTACTTCATTACTGATGGTCAGCGCATCCAGGTCAACGGGGAACAACTGCTGGCACACGATCCACTTTTCCTCCTGTCCGGTACGTGGGCAGAGTCAGTCCTGGATGAGTACTCAAAGTCCGAGAGTGGCCAGGACATGGGCAGCGCCTTCACCACGGAAAACCGTGATGCCGTGCTGATCGCAGACGAACCGCTCCTGATCGGAACACACACGGCGCAGCTGCGGGTAACCCTGTACCCACCGGCCGTTACCCGCAGCCGACAGATGGGCGGCGATGACGTCGCACGGAAGATGCGCATTCCGGAGAACGAGGGGCGCATCAGCTTCGTTCGGCGAGGGCGGGAAATCAGCTACACCAACGTGCCCCGCATCTTCGGTCGCCGTGTTGAGGAGCCTGATCGGTTCATCGGCATCGAGGTGGCCTTCGCCCCGGAGCTGGATGACTACTTCGGCGTGCGCCACGTGAAGCGTGGGGCAGAGCCACACGCCGAGCTCCGTGACCGACTTCGCAAGGAGCTCAAGAAGCCTCTCAAGACCGCAAGAAAGATTCTCGCGGAACGGTGGCAGGAGGCCGACCGGGATGGCCGGAAGCACCTTGGTGAGCACCACGACGTCAGCGATGCCGCATCCCGGATGGCCAGTGAGTTGCCCGCGCTACCGGTCGTGCCACGCGGGGCCACGGACCCGGTCCAGGCATTCGAGGATCTGGCCAGGGATGTCCTGGGGCCCGCAGCCCAGGCGGAAGAGAAGGCCGAATTCATCGAGCGGGAGCGCAACCGGCCTTTCGTTCTCAAAACGGTCGACGTGCCTGGCAAAGAGTTCATCGACATCACGCTTCTGGCCGGCCAGCAGGTCGTTCGGCTGAACGCACGGCACCGCTTCTACCAAGACACGTGGGTCCCGCTCACCGAACTGGTCGACGCGAAGCCGGGTGCCCTTGGCACCGAAGAGATCCGCCGGAGGGCCCACCAGGTGCTGGATGCCCTCAGCCTGATGCTCCTGGCGTACGCAAGGGCTGAAGCTATGGACCCCGGCTCGGACGTGCGCTATGGGCAGCTCCGCGGCTACTGGGGTATATTCCTCCACACGCTGATGAGCACAGGCAAGGATGAGGAGTAGACGCACAACAGGCAGGGGTGGCGCAGGAAAGACCTCCGCCGGCACCACCCCTTTCCTCACCCGTCACCAGTTCAGAGAAGCACTCGTCATCAATTGCCCGATGTCGTCCTCTCCGGTCTCCTGCGGGGCTTGGAGAGCTTCGAAAATGAGAGCAGCAACGATCGCATCAAGATCCTGGGCGGGCTGGCGGTTGATTTCGGCTTGGAGGTAACCGAGGCCACCATTGGCGTACTCCTCGAAGATGAGGATGCGGTCAGGCAGCCGGTCGTCGGCGAGGATCTTCGGGTCGTTCTCTTCCTCCACGGCAGCAAGTATGTCGAGCAGGACATCGCCGTAGAGTCGGCCTTCCATGAGGGCGAGACGGATTGGTTCGTCGTGCTGCTCGAAGGACTCGCGGCGCCCCTTGCGGCGCCCGAGCATGGCAGCGAACATCATCGCCTCGACCATGGTTCCGAACAGGCCGGTCTTCTTTTCGGTGAGCGCGTCGAGAAGCTCCTCGTGTGTGCTTGGGCGGCGGAAGCGGTCCACAGAGGCCATCAGACAGTCACCTTCTCCAGGACGGTGTGTTCGAAGCCGCCGTGGGAGACATACGGCACAGCACGGTTATTGATCTCAATAGTCTCTTCCTCGGCCGATTTGTTCGGTGTGAAGGAACGCAGCACATACATACGGCTAGCGGCGCGCTGCAGGTTCTCCATGACCTTGCCTCGCGCCTGTGACTGCGACAGCAGCGTGATGATCTGTGACGTCAGAACCGGCAGGGCCTTCGAGATCTCTTCCTGGTAGGTGAGGTCGAGGCTACCGAAGGGAGCGTCCATGACGACGGGGTAGATGCCGCCACCATTTCCTTCCAGCGTGCTTTCGTACGCGTGGTTCTTTCGGTCGTTGATGTTCTTGGCGACCTCGGAGACGGCTCCGACGAAGCTGAGGCCGAGGATCTGGTTCTCTCCGGTGGAGCGGATCGCGACGCCGCTCGGCGAGCGGAGCTCCAGTTCGAAAGAGTCGTTCAGCTCGGGGGTGTAGGTCTTGATGAAGATGCGGGAGAAGACCTCCTTGACCTTCTTGTCGAGCTGGTTGCGGACTTCTTCCGTCTTGATCGCTAGAATCTCGACAAGAGCCTCACGGACCTCGTTAACCAAGTTCACCTGACTCTGGATCTTGCGAGACTCCTCGTCCTTCGCCTCCGCTGACTTGTACTGGCGAGCGACGACCTCCAAGTCTTGCTTGATCGCAGCGAGCCGGTTCTCAGCCTCCCGGTGCGCGACTCGGGCCTCGGTCTCCTTCTCTCCGAACTCCTTGCGGCGGTCGACCAGCCGCTTCACATCTTGTACGTTCACACCTTCCAGCTGGCGGTCGACCTCGGTGCGCTCAGCCTCCAGCTGGCTGATGGCTGCGTCCGACTTCTGGATATCCGCGGCGTTAGAGGTCAGCTGGTCCAGCACCTCCTGCCGCTTATCACGCAAGTTGCGCATCTGGCCGTTCACGAAAAGCCAGCGGGACTCGACATCCGCAAGGCCAGCGTTGTACCGGCGCTTACTGAGCTCCTCGTATTCGGGGGTGCCTTCCGCGACCGGGCGGCCGCACATGCACAAGCGGTCCTCCAAGAGCTCCTCGATGAAGCTGCGCTGAATACCAGCCGGGAGTTGGCGCCGTTCCCGCATCCGGTTGGCGAGCTCGATCACCTTGTCGTCGAGTCCGCCGGTGAAGGCCAGGAACCCATGCTTGGACAGCAGCTCGCGCTTGCAACTCTTGAGGTCAGCGAGCTTCCCCCTTTCCTGACCGATGTGGCGCGTCAGACGCTCGCGCTCTTTTTGCAGCGGCTCCGCCTGCTCGTTCTGGCGCAGGGCGCGGCCGATGGCCTCGATCTCCCGCTGGAAGGAGCTGATGTCTGCAGAGAGACGCAGCATCTCTTCCACTTCGGCTCGCTGCCGCGTCTCCAGCTCCTCCATACGGTCTGTGAGCCGCTTCAGACGGCTATCACCCTTGGCATCGATCTCGCGAGCGAGCTTGCGGGCGGCCTTGGGAAGGTCGTCAATGGCACGTTCAATGGCCTCCAGATTAAGGAGGGTCTTGATCGCCTTCTTTACCTCTTCGTTATTCTCGTCGCCGGAGAACATTTTCTCCATACGCTCGCCGTTAAAGAAGAAGAAACGGCGCAGCCCTTGGGGCAGGATTTTCTCGATCCGGTCCTGCCCGTTGGCGACAGTTCGCGTTTCTCCGTCCGGGCCTATCTCGGTAACGGTGAGAGTGGGAACCACTGCCTGCTGGTCGTCCGACTGCTTGGGGAGGGTGACATCGCGGGAGACGGAGAAGCGGGTCCCCTCGTGTTCAAAGTCGAGGCGTACTGAGGCGGAGACCGGCTCACCGAAGGGCGTGTCGGCCCACTTCTTGTCATGGATGACGCGCTGCTGCTGCTCGACGTCGTCCGAGAAGGTGCCATACAGAGCCCAGGCGAAGGCGTTGAGCAGGGTGGTCTTGCCCGCGCCGTTGTTCCCGAAGATGAGCACGGCAGGCTTGTCGTCATCCACAGAGAGATCAAGGACCTGCTCGCCGTAGAAGGCGCGGAAGTTTTTCAGGGTGAGCTTGAGCAGCTTCACTTGATGAGCCCCCTTGCAGCGTCCACGATGCCCGGGACAACCTTCGTCGAGTTCCGGATGTGGATGTTCTCGTTCTCCAGGTCAATGACCTTCTGAACGAGGGCTCGGGCAGCGGGCGACAGCTCGCTCAGCACGTCGCGCACCGTCCTTGTCGGGGGCTGGTCGACGGCTACGTCACTCACGGGTGTGCTCCAATGTCGATGCGGAAGGAGTGGGTAAGCATGGAGGCAGTCAGGTGTCGAAGAGGCCATAGCGCTCACGAACCGGACGCAATACGTCGAGTGTGACCGCTTCGTTGTCGGCTAGGTGGGCGAACTCCTCGACGCGAACCAGCTCACGGCGCAGAAGACTGCGCTCGGTCGCATGTTGGATCGCGTCACCGCCCTGGGGTGGGACGACAACGAAATCGACGATGTCGGCACGATCCTTGCCCGGGGCTTTGCGCAGCACGCGTCCGCGACGTTGAATGAACTGGCGGGGATTGGAGGAACTCGCCAGCAGGTACGCGGTACGCGAGGCGGGTACGTCGACGCCTTCGTCCAGGCAGCGCATGGAGACGATGGTCTGCAGCTCGTCGCGCTCGAAGCGGCGCAGGATGTCCTGGCGTTCGGTCCTCTTCGTCTGGGAGGTGTAACGCGCCGCGGTCATGTGCAGGTGGTTGCCAACCATGCTCATCACCTGATCGACCTGGCGCGGTCCGTCGATACCCTGCTGATAGAGGAGGGGGTGCTTGCCCTCCGCGCAGTAGATCAGCTGGTGGGTTCTCCTTTGTCGTTTCTCGATCTCTTGGTGCAGGGCCGCCAGTTTTCCGCGAGCATGACCGACAATGTCTGCCCTCTTCTTCAAGAGTTTGCCGAGCGGGCTGTCCGTGGCGGCAGACTCGTTGAGGTCCGTGCCGGCCGCGATCAAACGCGCAATTTTATCGCTGACCTCGGCGTACAGCTCCGCCTCCTCGTCTTCCAGCTCGACCAGGACTGGTGTGTACGTATAGCGGCACAAGGCGCGGCGGCGGATGGCCTCACCGATTCCCATCTCAAAGACAATGTCGCCGAAATAATCTTTGAGAGCGTCCGTGCCTGCGTCGTCGAGCCAGCGTTCCGGGGTCGCGGACAGACCGAGCCGGTACTGAGCCTTGTCGGGCAGCTGGGTGCGCAGGTGGCGAGCACCGAGGTTGTGTGCCTCGTCGGCGATGAGCAGGAGCGGCCCCGTGTAGGCGTCAAGGAGGTTCTGGAAGGGCTCGCCGCCGAACGTGGCATTCGTCGAGATGATGACGGCGCCGCGGGCAGCGCCGAGAGTGAGCGCCTGAAGCAGCTCGTGTACGCGCGGGGCCCAGCTGCTGGTCGATTCGTACGCGCGGATCGGCGTGATGCCGAACCACTCGATGTCTTTCGCCCACTGGTCAACAAGGTGTTGGTAGGGAGCGACGACGACCGTGAGCAGCGAGGCGTCGTCCTTCTTGCGGAGGAAGGAGCTGAGTTGCGCAGCGGCCGACAGCGCGGTCAGTGTCTTTCCGGTGCCGGTTGCCATGCGCAGGATGCCCTGCCCCTGGTTGCGGAACCAGTTCTGTACCGCCTGCTTCTGGTAGTCACGCACGGCCAGGCTCTGTGGGATGGCGAGCATGCCGGTCAGTGCCTGAGCCGCAGTGGCGATGGGGGCGGCGCCGATCGGCAGCTCGTCCAGATCGTCCCGGCCGGCCATCGTCTGTGCAATGCGCTCGACTACTCTCTTTGCGGCCTCGGTGAACGGGACGACACGCAGCGCACGTGTGCGATCGTTCCACAGGTCGTCGAAGTCCTCACTGATACGCGCAGCACGGTCAGCGTCGCGCGGATCCCAGCTGCGAAAGACTTCGATCGCCTCAAAATTGCCAACGAGGCCCGGACGAGTCTCGTTTGCGCTCCCCTTGAACGCGACAACATCCTGACCGTCGCGGAAAATGCCGATCTTCTCGTGGTACATCCCGACTCGGCCGGGCTGCTCGACGAATGCCAGCTTGAAGTCGATCCTGCCCGCAGCAACCAGTCGCCCGAGCTTGCCCAGACCACGTGCCGCGCGAGGGTCCTCCGTAGCCTGCTTCAAATCGCGCAGGGCAGCACGCTCAATTACCGCACGCACCTCGTAGCCGGCCTCAATGTCATCGATGTCCGCCTGTTCGAGATACGGCGAGGCGACGATCCGCATCGTGCCGCCGCGCGCCGCAAACTCGTCGACACCTTGCCCTAGAACCGCCAACACAGAGGCGGTGAAGTAGCCGACGGCCCGGTCGTATCTGACGGACGAGGCGAGGGCTGGGAGGTAGAAAGCCTCGACCATGTTGCCTCGGTCACTGCGGTAGTCGGACGCGAGGCCACTGTCCCGCAAAGGGCAAGCGGCGATCACCGGTCAAGTCCAATCGAATCGATGAGGTCGTCCACAGACGGTGCGTGGTCAGCTGTGAGAGGAGACGGCCTAGAGGTCTCCTTCCGGGTGCCCAGAACCCCGCGGCGACGTACGAACCCGTTTCGGGAGGTGAAGGGCGGCTGGGAGATGAAGTTTTTGGCGCTGTTTTCCTGATAGCCATAGTCGTCGGTGAGAACGCGGACGACCTCAGCGACCGGCACCTGGCCGCCATGCGCATCTACGAGTTCCCCTATCAGGTCACCAGGTGACTTGTAGACGTCGCGCCCCCAATCAGCAAGGGCCCACGTACGCCGACTGGCACGGGTGAAGCGTTCGTCGAGGGAGAGCAGTTCTTTCAGGGCGCGTCTATCGAGCTGCACCTTGGCAACACAGAGCAGTTTCTCTGTGCTGAGCGGCCTGCCCTCTGAGCGAAGCGCTGCCTCGACGGTGCCCAGCGGGTCGCGCGAGCTCGCAGTCCGCTGCTCTGTGACCTCTGTAGCGCCCTTCGCCGAGCCGCTCCCTGCCGGAGCGGCGGCATCAGGCCACCACTGTTCGGCAGCCTCCTTCGACGGCAGATGCCATGTGCTGTCCGTGCACGGGACAGCGTCGCGGAGAGCGCGCGCGAGCCTACCCAACTCCCCTGGCCACGCGTCAGCTCGAGCTAGGACGACGCCGAGGGTGGGGATGGTCCACTCGTCCTGGGGCGTGCTGCAGGTGAGGGCCGCGAGCCGGCGCAACTGCACAATCAAGGGGTCCGTTTCCAAGCTAGGACCATGCGGACCAGTTGCATCATGGAAAGCGTTCCACAAGCCCTCGGTGGTCATGTCTCCTCGTCTGTGTGCCATGGGTCTACCAACACTGCCGCGTTTCCCATTCTCACCGGTCTGGGGGTGCTCTCGCCCTCGCGCATGGTGCCGCTGATCCTTGGTAGCTCCTGGCCCCAGGTCAGGTCAGCCCCATGTTGTCCATCAGGGCATCTACGTCAGGTGCTTCGTCCTTGGGCTGTTCATCAGAGAAGCGCGTGGGTGGTGCGGCGGGCCCAGGGAGGTCCACGTCCGTGAGACGGCGGACTACGCCGCCGCGTGCGGTGAACGGTGAGGAAGACATAACCTGGCGAAGGCTGGTCTCTTTGATCGCAAAGTCGCGACGGAGCACATGCACAACCTGGTCCGCATCGACGGCACCACCGTGCTCATCGAGCATGTCCGACACCAGCTCCTTGATCGGCTTGTATACGGGCAGCCCCCACTCGACCAAGGCCCACTCGTCCTTGTGGCTGCGGCTGAAGCGCGGGTCGGCGTTGATCTGCTGCCGAAGGTAGTTCGAGCTAATCGAGATACCGTTTCGGGATTTCAACTCATCAAGGGCCAAGGGGCGATCGACTTTACGGAGTAGGGACTCGATCGCATCGAGGCGGTCGCCGTTGCGGCACGTAGCCACGAAGGGGTGGGTGGTGTCGCAGTCGAGCGGCATGCCGGTGCGGAGGCGAAGAACATCAATGGGTCGAGCGTCCCAGCCGGCGGAGGCGAGGAGCTGATGATTTTCCTCCCACTGACGCAGTGTAGATTGCTGCGCTCTCGGAGCGAGGGCCGCCGTGACCTGACGCGAGTTCGAGGGGGCGTCGCTGCCGGAATTGCCATAGGCCTGATCGACCAACTGCTTCAGTCGGACGGGGAGGAGAGCATCCCAGGTGCTGGAAGGGCTGCTCGGGGAAGCGAGGAAGAGGGTCTCGGATTCGCCTTCGCTGTCGTTCCCGTACTGGGTGTCGGCTTCGGCAGCGAAGACGGATGCAACTTCAGCCAGTTCGGCTGATAGCGTATCGACTGCCTGGACACCATCGGCAGGAAGGTCCCGCCCTGCTTCAGGTTTGGCAGTATGGGCAGCTTCTGAGCGGTACGCCTGCTTCTGGACAGTACCGGGCGCGGCGGGCCCCTCAGCTATCGGCTCAGGCGCAATGACGACCGGCTCAAGGGCGACTACCGGGCCCTCCCGTACCGGGGGCTCGGCAGGATCGTGTGGTAGATACCGGACTCCGCTTGAGGTCATACCCTCCCCCTGCACTCACACGTTCAATGCTGTAGAACTCGATTGAGATAAACCTAGCCGCCGCGACTGACAACACTGGCCTGTCCGCAGGTTTTGTCTCCCCAGGGAGATGTGGGGACACCCCTGGGCGGCTCGTCACTCCGGCCCACAACGCTTCCTGCGTACCAGCAGTGCCCATATAGGCATGCTCCCGCTCTCGTCCGCCCGTTGGCCGCGGCTGCCAGCGCGGCGCGGCCGATCTCAACAGTTACCTAAGGCAGATGCGTGAACGAACCATCCGATCATATTGATGCCCGAAACCGAGCAGCCGGTAGGGGGCATACGGGCCGTGGTCTGGTTCACCGGCGCCCCGATCGCCGCTCCTGGCCTGCACGTGGTCTCCGACAGGCACCCTCAATGCCACCCTATATTGCGGCGCCCTCCCCAAGATGCGCACCTGCCGTCAGTTGCTACGAGAGGCCGCACGCGCCCTCGATAGTGATCGTTGATCCGGAGAATCGCACGTCGCGCCCTTTCCCGTCTGCGTCGTGCCCCGCCGAGGGCTCGAACCTGCGCAGCGCAGGAGAGACGTGAGAAGCGTGATCACCGCATCAACCGGCACGCGTCTTCGGCAGATGCGTCGACATGGCCACCACGAGCGAATCTCCGCAGCTCACAGGAGCTGTAGCACGACCAGCCCTAGTCGCCGGCTCCCGCCGGGGACTCGAACCTGCGGCCACCCCATGCGTCAGGTTCTGCGTCTCGGTGAACCGGAAAACATCGACGACTCCGCTATCACCTGCGGTGATCGTCCGATTCGGGCATGATCCCGCGTCCTAGCCAGCCCGCGACCGACACCGTTCCTGCCCGCGATTAGGTCGTGTGCGATCCGGGGCGCAGTGCGGTCTGCATAACGGTCCGGCAGCGGTCCCAGGAGGCTGGGACGAGATGGCCGTAGACGTCAACGGTGGTCTTGATCGATTTGTGGCCCAGCCAGCGGGAGACCTCGTGGATGGGGGTGCCATGGGCGAGGGCGGTGGAAGCGAAGAAGTGGCGCAGGCCGTGCGGGGTGTACTTCGGGTCCCCGTTCGGCTTGACGATGCCCGCGTCCTTGAGTGCCTTCCTGAAGTGGTACGCGTAGGTGTTCGCCGTGGGCATGATGCCCTTGCCCCGGTCGCGCGGCGCGAACAGCACCTCCGTACCGGCCGTCGTCACCGTTCCCCACTCCCACAGGTGCACGTCGATCTCCTCGGCGAGGAAGGCGGGCAGGGGAACGTCCCGGTACTCCCCTTCGGCTCGGTGCTTGAGCGGGATGAAGCGGGTCTTGCAGTCGTCGCGGTGCGCCTTCGCGCTGACCTGCCGGCGCACGCGCAGGAAGTCGGAGCGGACGCAATCGGTGGTGAAGGCCAGGGTCTCGCTGATGCGCAGGCCCGCTCCGGCTTGCAGGTACACGGTCAGGCGGTACTGAGGTGAGATCTGCTTTGCAAGGAGATCGACCTCGTACAGGGTGGGGATCTCGTCCTCGTCGACCGCGTGCGTTGCGCTGCGGGGCAGTTTGATGCCCTCAGTGGAGTCGTCCGCTCTTCTCTTCTCCTTGATCGCGGTCTGGAAGAGGCTGGTGACCATCTTCATGCGATCGCACACGGTACTCGCGGCAAGCTTCTTCCCCAGCGTCGCAACGAAAGCCTCGATGTCCTTGCGCGCCACCCCCGCGATCGTCTTGTCGCCCAGGCGCGGGAGGAGGTGGATCCGCAGGAAGCTCTCGTAGTTGCGGTAGGTGGAGTCGCTGATGACCTGGCGCTCCAGCCACTCCGCGACGTAGGCGCGGAGGGTGATCTCACCGCGTTTGGGGTCGAGGTAGAGGCCCTCATACTTATCGTGCTGCAGCCTGTCGGCGAAAGCGTCGGCTTGGGACTTCTTTTCGAAGCTCGGCTGCCGTTCAGCGCCGCCCGGTTCGCGGTAGCGGACCGTCCACGCGTGCCCGCACTGGGGCTGCGTGCACGGGTAGTTGACGTTGCGTTTGTCGCTCTTGCACCTCTGGTAGACGGTGGCCATCGAGCCTGGCTCCTTGCTCGCTCGCTTCGGGCACTCGGTCTCACCCGTAGTGCTTCTCCAGGTAGTTGGCGATGTCGCGCTCGCGGAACCGCAGCAGGCGCCCGACCTTCTGGGGTTTGATCCCCCAGGCGCGGTACTTGTTCCTGACGGTGGTCTCACTGACCCTCAGCCACGCGGCGACCTCTTCCACGGTCAGCAGCCGGTTGCTTCCACCACGCGTCATGTGTGCACGCCCCCATCCGGATCCATGGCGATCTCCCTTGTGCTCGTGTCTCCAGGCAGTGGTGCATGGCTCGGTGGTGGTCCGGTTACCGCACCGGGCATGGACGATGGACGCTCCAACTCGGCCCTGTCGTCAAGCCTGCGATCTTGCGGGGTGAAGTTGCGCGGGGGTGGGGCGGTCGCCCCTCGTCTCGTCCCATGGGTGCGCACTGGTAATCGGGATCGCGAAGGTAGGGGTGGGCGTCCGTCCGCGGCTCGGTCGGCCAGTGCAGATCTTGACCGCATGGTTCGGACTCGTTCGTTGAACGGGCCTGGGGACCGAGGGCAGGGAACAGAGGGGCGACTCGGCAGGGGAAGGGCGTCAGATGGCCGTCGTTGAGGATGGAGGTACGAGGTTGCGTGGCTGGCAAGCGGCAGGGTTGAGCGGCGGACATCGGCAGATGGCGCCCGGAGTGGGTCGGATCCGTCTGGTGCTGACGTGAAGTAATAGAGAAACCGACGGCCGGAATTGTCATCGTCAAAGCGACTGTTCGACATGCGGCGACGCGGGAGGACGCGGCCACCGTCCAAAGCAAGCCTGTTCACGCGGTCGCGTTTCCCCAGCCCATGCAGATGAAAGCTGCCAACGAGCCACTGCCCAACCAGCCGGGTGCACGACAGTGCAGAATTTCCTTTGTTCGATACCGGATGGCGTAGCGGAAGCAGCTACGTTTGCGGCACAGCTCCGACCGTGTCTCGCGCAACTTCGCGGAATGTCCGCAGCCGAGCACACCCTGGCCCAGCCGACAGACCGTCAGCCGCATCCAGCCCCGATCCAGCAGTGGTCCGGATGACCAGGGACAACAACAGCTGACGAAACGCCAGTTCATCCAACACGGATCCAGCACCGGGCACGACAACGGGGCCGACCCCGAATAGGACCGACCCCGCCCGACCTGTGCATGTGCCAGATCGCTACGCCAACGCTATGGCGCCCATCACACGTTGAACCGGAACTCCACCACGTCGCCGTCCTGCATGACGTAGTCCTTGCCCTCCATGCGGGCCTTGCCGGCGGAGCGGGCCTCCGCCACCGAGCCCGTCTCGACCAGGTCGTCGAAGGAGATGACCTCGGCCTTGATGAAACCCTTCTGGAAGTCGGTGTGGATGACGCCGGCGGCCTCGGGGGCGCTGGCGCCCTTCTTGATCGTCCAGGCGCGGGTTTCCTTGGGGCCGGCGGTCAGGTAGGTCTGCAGGCCGAGCGTGCCGAAGCCGACGTGGGCGAGGGTGGCCAGGCCCGGCTCCTCCTGGCCGACGGACTGGAGGAGCTCCAGGGCCTCCTCCTCGTCGAGCTCGGCAAGGTCCGCCTCCAGCTTGGCGTTGAGGAAGATCGCCTCGGCGGGGGCGACCAGGGCGCGCTGCTCGTTCTTGAAGTCCTCGTCGGTGAGCTCGTCCTCGTCGACGTTGAAGACGTAGAGGAACGGCTTGGTGGTGAGGAGGTGGAGGTCGTGCAGCAGCTCGGTGTTCTCGGTGCCCTGGACGAGGCCGGCGGAGAAGAGGGTGCGGCCGTCCTCCAGGATGGCCTTGGCCTCCTCGACGGCCTTGACCTTCGGGGCCACGTCCTTCTTGATCCGCGACTCCTTCTGGAGGCGGGGCAGGACCTTCTCGATGGTCTGGAGGTCGGCGAGGATCAGCTCGGTGTTGATCGTCTCGATGTCGTCCTTGGGCGAGACCTTGCCGTCGACATGGACGACGTTCTCGTCCTTGAAGGCGCGGATGACCTGGCAGATCGCGTCGGACTCGCGGATGTTGGCGAGGAACTTGTTGCCCAGGCCCTCACCCTCGGAGGCGCCGCGGACGATGCCCGCGATGTCGACGAAGTCGACGGTGGCGGGGAGGATCCGCTGGGAGCCGAAGATCTCGGCCAGCTTGGCCAGGCGCGGGTCGGGGACGCCGACCACGCCGACGTTCGGCTCGATGGTGGCGAACGGGTAGTTGGCCGCCAGCACGTCGTTCTTGGTCAGGGCGTTGAACAGGGTCGACTTGCCGACGTTGGGCAGACCGACGATTCCGATCGTGAGCGACACGGTGGCGACTTCCCGGAGCTGGAGTTGGGCGAGGGGCGGGCCGTTTCCCGGGGGCCGGGCCGGTGGGACCGGGCCGGGCCTGGGACGGCCGATCCACCAGTCTACTGGGCGGGCCCCGTGGTGCCGGGCGGGCCGGGATCGGCCCCGGCGAGGGCGCGCGGTGCGGCGCGTGCTCCCTCGGCGTGCCCCGGGCCGCCTAACGCACCCCCCAAGGGAGGTCAAAGTGCGTGTCCTGTGACCAATTAATCCCACTTCGCTGCCTACCGTTGGCGAGTGGACCCACACGTGGAGCACCCCCAAGCGCGCATGTCCCCGCACGGCCGGCCGCTGAGCGGCGGTCCGGAGGCGGGGCAGGATGCCCGGCTCCCGCGTCCCGCGGAGGCCGTGGCCCCCGATCCCGACGACGCCTTCCTGTCCGCGATGCGGGCGTCCGGCTACGCCTCGGTCCCCGCGGGCACCGAGGTCACCACCCGCGGTTACGCGCCGGCGCCGGCGGAGTTCCGGGCGCCGGCCCGGCCGTCGGCCCGGCGGGCGGAGGAACGGATGCCGCGGCCGGCCGCGGGGCCGCCGCGGGACGGCGAGGAGGTCGCGGCCGTCTACCGGGCGGGCCCCCGCCGCCGGCCCGCGCCCGCCCCGGTGGCCGGGCTGGTCCGCAGGCTGCCGGCCGCCAAGCTCACCGGCCTCGGCTGCGGCCTGCTCGCCACCTGCACGCTGCTGGCCCTCGGGTACCTGGACCGCTGGCTGCTGGGCGGCGCGCAGGCCGCGTACGGGGCCGGCTTCCTGCTGGTCGGCCTGGCGGCCGGGGTGTGGGTGCGGCCGCGCGATCTGATCGCCGCGCCGGTCGCGCTGCCGATCGCCTTCACCGTCGGCGCGGTGCCGGTGCAGCACGGCCCGGCGGGCTTCACCGGGCTGCTGATCGGTGTCTTCACCGTGCTCGCGCTGAACGCCGGCTGGCTCTACGGCGGCACGCTGCTGTGCGCGCTGGTGGTGCTGGTGCGCCGGGCGCTGCTCAGCGCGCGGCGTCGGGCCAGCCGACCGGTGAGTCGACAGCGGCAGTCGGGGCCTGGTCCGCGGACGACGGCCCCTGGGACGGGCGGCTCCGGGCAGCCTGGCCAGGGCCGCTCGCGGTCGGGGAGCCATCCGCGGCAGGTGGCGCGCCTGTAGGGGCCGCGGCCTCGGCCGCCCCGGTGGCGGTGCGGGCGTGCGCGGCCATCGCGGCCCCCACGATCCCGGCGTTGTTCTGGAGTCGCGCCGGCACGATCTCGGCCCGGATCCCCTCGATGAGCGGCAGGAACTTCGCCGCCTTGCGGCTGACCCCGCCGCCGATCACGAACAGCGCGGGCGAGAAGAGCATCTCCACGTGGGCGAGGTACTTCTGGACCCGGTGCGCCCAGTGCTCCCAGGTGAGCCCCTCGTCCTCCTTGGCCTTGGTGGAGGCGCGCTTCTCGGCCTCGTGGCCGTGCAGTTCCAGGTGGCCCAGCTCGGTGTTGGGGACGAGCCGGCCGTCGGTGAAGACGGCGCTGCCGATGCCGGTGCCGAGGGTGAGGACGACGACGGTGCCGGGCCGGTCGCGGCCGGCGCCGAACCGCATCTCGGCCAGGCCCGCCGCGTCCGCGTCGTTGAGCAGGGTGACCGGGCAGCCGCCGGCGAGCCGGCCGGTGAGCAGCGCGGCGGCGTCGGTGCCGATCCAGCGCTGGTCGACGTTGGCGGCGGTGCGGGTGGTCCCGCCGGTGACCACGCCGGGGAAGGTCGCGCCCACCGGGCCGGTCCAGCCGAAGTGGTCGACGACCTCCTTGACGCAGTCGGCGACCGCCTCCGGCGTGGCCGGGTGCGGGGTCAGTACCTTGTGGCGCTCCTCGGCCAGTTCGCCGCGCTCCAGATCGACCGGGGCGCCCTTGATGCCGGATCCGCCGATGTCCACACCGAAGACCTTCATAGGAAAAGGCTAGGCGCGGACCCCGCCCGCCGCCCCCGCTATGGCGAAGACGGCGGGCGGCGGCGCTCACTCCTTGACGGCCTCCTCGGCCTCGGCGCGCAGGTCGCGGCGGAGTTCCTTGGGCAGTGAGAAGGCGATGGACTCCTCGGCGGCGGTGACGGTCTCGACGTCCTCGTAGCCGCGCTGGGCGAGCCACTGCAGGACGCCGTCGACGAGGATCTCCGGGACGGAGGCGCCGGAGGTGACGCCGACCGTGCCGACGCCCTCCAGCCAGCTCTCCTCGATCTCCTCGGCGTAGTCGACCAGGTAGGACGCCTTGGCGCCGGCGCCGAGGGCGACCTCGACCAGGCGCTTGGAGTTGGAGGAGTTCCGGGAGCCGACGACGATCACGAGGTCGGCCAGGGCGCCCATCTGCTTGACGGCCTGCTGGCGGTTCTGGGTCGCGTAGCAGATGTCGTCGCTGGGGGGCGAGAGGAGGTTGGGGAAGCGGCCCTTGAGGGCGTCGACGGTCTCCATGGTCTCGTCGACGGAGAGGGTGGTCTGGGAGAGCCAGACGACCTTGTCCGGGTCGCGGACCTCGACGCCGGCGACGTCCTTGGGGCCGTCGACGAGCGTGATGTGCTCGGGGGCCTCGCCGCTGGTGCCGATGACCTCTTCGTGGCCCTCGTGGCCGATCAGGAGGATGTCGTAGTCCTCCTTGGCGAACCGCACGGCCTCCTTGTGGACCTTGGTGACCAACGGGCAGGTGGCGTCGATGGTGGCCAGCTTGCCGCGCTGGGCCTCCTCGTGGACGACCGGGGCGACGCCGTGCGCGGAGAAGATCACGATGTTCCCCTCGGGCACCTCCTCCGTCTCCTCGACGAAGATCGCACCCTTCTTCTCCAGGGTCTTCACCACGTACTTGTTGTGCACGATCTCGTGGCGCACGTAGACCGGGGCGCCGTACTGCTCAAGAGCTTTCTCGACGGCGATCACGGCGCGGTCCACGCCCGCGCAATAGCCGCGGGGGGCGGCGAGGAGGACCTTGCGGCTGGGCTGCGGACCGGGAGTAGCAGACATGGTTCCCATCGTAAGGCCGTGGTGCCCCGGCGCAGGTAGGCCGCATCTGTGACCCACACTGGTGAAAAGCACGGGTGAGGAGGCGGTATGCCGGGGACGGTCGGCGCAACTGTGGGAGATGAGGCGCGCAGCGGCACCGGAACGCTGCGCCGGACGCTGTCGTTCCGGGACCTGGTCGTCTACGGGCTGTTGTTCATCGCCCCGATGGCGCCGGTGGGGATCTTCGGCACCCTCCAGGCCACGTCGCACGGCGCGATCACGGCGGTCTACGTGGTCGCCACGGTCGCCATGGCGTTCACCGCGTACTCCTACGCCCAGATGGTGCGGGTCGCGCCGCGGGCCGGGTCGGTCTACACCTACGCGCGGGTCGGGCTGGGCGAGGGCGCCGGGTTCGTCGCCGGGTGGATGGCGATGCTGGACTACCTGCTGATCCCGGCGGTGGCCTACCTCTTCTCCGGGATCGCGCTGCACGCGCTGGTGCCGCAGGTGCACCAGTGGGTGTGGACGGCGCTCGCGGTGGTGGTCACCACGCTGCTGAACCTCTGGGGCGTGCGGGTCGCCGCGGTGGTCGGGTTCGCGGTGCTGGCGCTGGAGATCGCGGTGCTGGTGGTCTTCGTGGTGGCGGCGGTGTGGGCGCTGGCCGCGCACGGGCCGCAGCGCGGCTGGGCGGTGCCGCTGACCGGCGAGGGCGGCTTCTCGACGAGCGCGGTGCTGGCGGCGGTGTCGATCGCGGTGCTGTCGTACCTGGGCTTCGATGCGATCGCGGCCTTTGCGGAGGAGGCTTCCGGGGGTTCGCGGCGGGTGGCCAGGGCCGTGGTGACGTGCCTGGTGGTGGCCGGGGTGCTGTTCGCCGTGCAGACGTACCTGGCGGCGCTGCTGGCCCCGATGAGCGCCGCCGAACTAGCCGCCAAACCGGGCGAGCAGGGCGCCGCCTTCTACGTGACGGTGGACTTCGCGGTGGGCGGCTGGTTGCACGACCTGGTGGCGGTGAGCAAGGCGATCGGGGCGGCGTTCGCGGCGCTGGCGGGGCAGGCGGCGGCCGGCCGGCTGTTGTTCGCGATGGCGCGGGACCGGCGGTTGCCGGGGGCGATGTCGAAGGTGGACGCGGGCAGCGGGGTGCCGCGCCGGGCGCTGCTGGGGGCGGCCGTGGTGACGCTGGTGGCGGCGGTCTGGGCGGCCAGCCGGGACGACGGGCTGGACCAGCTCTCGTCGATCGTGAACGTCGGCGCGCTGACCGCGTTCGCGCTGCTGCACGCCTCGGTGATCGGCTGGTTCCGGATCCGTCGGCAGGCGGCGGTGCCGAGCGTGCTGTGGCACGTGGCGGTGCCGTTGGCGGGGCTCGCGGTGGTGGTCGCGGTGATCGTGGAGGCCGCGCCGACCGCGCAGATCGTGGGCGGCGCCTGGCTGTTGGTGGGTCTGGTGGTGCTGGTGGTGCAGTACCTGCGCCGGGAGCGGGCGGCCGCGGCGCGGGACTGAGCGCGGGCACCGGGCCGGCACGGCCGGGCACTGTCAGTGGTCGCCGCTACGCTCACTGACATGGCTGTCTCTACGTCTCCCGAAGCGCCGATCCCGGTCGGCGAGGTGTCCCGGCTCATCGGCGGGTGGATCGACCGGCTCGGCGCGGTGTGGGTCGAGGGACAGATCACCCAGCTCTCGCGGCGGCCGGGCGCGGGCGTGGTGTTCCTGACGCTGCGCGATCCGTCGTACGACATCTCGGTCAGCGTGACGTGCTACCGCCAGGTCTTCGACAAGGTCTCCGAGGTGGTGAGCGAGGGCGCTCGGGTGGTGGTGCACGCCAAGCCGGAGTGGTACGCCCCGCGCGGCCAGCTGTCGCTGCGGGCCGCCGAGATCAGACCGGTCGGGGTGGGCGAACTCCTCGCCAGACTGGAGCAGTTGAAGCGGGCGCTGACGGCGGAGGGGCTGTTCGCGGCGGAGCGCAAGCGGCCGCTGCCGTTCCTGCCGCAGCTGATCGGGCTGGTCTGCGGCCGGGCCAGCGCCGCCGAGCGCGATGTGCTGGAGAACGCCCGGCACCGCTGGCCGGCGGTCCGCTTCGAGGTGCACAACGTCCCCGTGCAGGGCGTGCACGCGGTGCCCCAAGTGATCGCGGCGGTGCAGGAGTTGGACGCGCTGCCCGAGGTGGACGTGATCGTCGTGGCGCGCGGCGGCGGCAGCGTGGAGGACCTTCTGCCGTTCTCCGACGAGCAGTTGGTCCGGGCGGTGTCCGAGGTGCGCACACCGGTGGTCTCCGCGATCGGCCACGAGCCGGACAGCCCGCTGCTGGACCTGGTGGCCGACCTGCGCGCCTCGACGCCGACGGACGCGGCGAAGAAGGTGGTGCCGGACGTGGGCGAGGAGCTGGCCCGGGTCGAGCAGTTGCGGGCGCGGGCCCGGCGGGCGCTCGGCGGCTTCCTGGACCGCGAGGAGCGGGGCCTGGCGGCGGCGCTGCACCGCCCGTCGATACAGCACCCGCAGCGGATGGTGTGGGAGCGCGAGGAGCAGGTCACCGCCCTGTTGGAGCGCGGCCGGCGGACGCTGGGACATCTGTTGGACCGCGCCGATTCGGAGCTGGCGCACACCCTGGCCCGGGTGGTGGCGCTCTCCCCCAAGGCGACGCTCCAGCGCGGCTATGCGGTGCTCCAGAGACCGGACGGCACGGCGGTGCGGGCGCCGTCGGAGGTGGCGGTGGACGAGGAGTTGCGGGCCAGGGTGGCCGAGGGCGCGTTCCGGGTGCGGGTGTCCGCGATCCCGGAGGGCGACGGCGGACGGACCGGCGCGGACCAGGCGGACTCATAGGGTGGGAGACATGGCGAAGACGGATGACGTGGTGGACGCGGCGGCGGACGGGGTGGCGCCGGTGGACTCCACCCTCGGTTACGAGCAGGCGCGGGACGAGCTGATTGACGTCGTCCGCCGCCTGGAGGCGGGCGGTACGACGCTGGAGGAGTCGCTGGCCCTCTGGGAGCGCGGCGAGGAGCTGGCCAAGGTCTGCCGCCGCTGGCTGGACGGCGCGCGGGCCCGGCTGGACGCGGCGCTGGCGGAGGCGTCGGAGGGCGACGGCGAGGCGGAGCAGGAGTAGCGGACGGGGGCAACGGAGCCGAGGACTAGCGGCGAGAGAACCAGCGGACGAGGCCGGAGCCTGGGCCGAACTCGGCGCTCGCCCATGAGGCGACCTTCCGAATCCCGGAAGGTCACTGCCGCCCCGTGAACCCCCTCACAGTTTCCCCCCGTTAGTTGAAACTTAATCTAACCGGGTTACAGTGGTACCCGTAGACAGCACTGGTCTGCGCAATTCCCCCATACACACCCGATGCCCCGAGGTGCCGCTGATGACTCTCGCCCTTGACGCCGCCGCCCAGGACCTCCTCTTCCGCGAGGCCCAGACCGCCAACACGTTCACGGACGAGCCGGTCACGGACGAGCAGGTCCAGGCCATCTACGACCTGGTGAAGTACGCCCCGACCGCCTTCAACCAGTCGCCGCTGCGGATCACCCTGGTCCGCTCCGAGGACGCCCGCAAGCGCCTGGTCGCGCACGCCATGGGCGCCAACGGCCCCAAGACCCTGGCCGCGCCGCTGACCGTGATCCTCTCCGTTGACCTGGACTTCCACGAGAAGCTGCCGCGCCTCTTCCCGCACGCCCCGGGCGTCAAGGACAGCTTCTTCTCGGAGGCCGCGGTCCGCGAGGTCGCCGGCACCCAGAACGCCACCCTCCAGGCCGGCTACTTCATCCTCGGCATCCGCGCCGCCGGCCTGGCCGCCGGCCCGATGACCGGCTTCGACTTCGGCGCCGTGGACAAGGAGTTCTTCGGCGACGGCAAGCAGAAGTCCTTCCTGGTCATCAACGTCGGCAAGCCGGGCGCCGACGCCTTCTTCCCGCGCTCGCCGCGACTGGCCTTCGACGAGGCCGCGACCACCATCTGAGCCGTCCGCCGGCCGACGCGGTAGCCACCGCACGCGACGAGGCCGCCGCACCCCTCCCGGGTGCGGCGGCCTCGTCGTGCTGTCTCTCGGCGAGCGGGGCGGGGCGGCTCAGCCCTTCTTGGCGACCAGGGCCGCGGCCAGCTCGGCCAGCCGCCCGTACGGCGCGGTGCCGGTGACGACCGTGGTCACCCCGGGCTGCTCGTTGACCAACGCCTTGTAGGTGTCGCCCTGGTAGCGGTCCCACTTCTTGTCGCCGACGGCCTGCTGACCGTCGACCTTCTCCGCGCCGAGCGTGACGTCCTTGATGAACTGCTTCGCGGGTGCGTCGCTCTGCTCGACGGCCGCGTACTGCTGTTCCGGGTCGAGCATCCCCAGGTGCCAGGCGCCGCCCTTGCCGTCGCTGGTCGCCTGGTACGAGACGGAGGTGGCCCGCCAGGACGGCGGCAGGCCCTCGGGCGCCGCGACCGGGTACGGGGCGGCGCGCCGGGCGGTGAGGATCTCGACCCGGGTGTCGACGGTCTTGACCGCGTTCTTCTCGGCGCTCGCACTGTCGTCGTGCGGGATGAAGAAGTAGATCGCCCCGACCAGGATCCCGATCACCGCCAGCGACAGAACCATGTCCGTCACTCTTTGCCTGCCTCGCATACCAGCCACGTCCCTATGGTCCCCTATGCCGGTCGGCGACCGGACCCGGCCCCCTCGGACACCACCCACCTGGGCAAACGGTTCTGCGGTCGGCGCCCGCCCGACGGGGGCGTCCGCCGGCCAGTGGCTTGCTCATGCGAAGGCCCCCCTGCTCATTTTCGCGACGTACCGATAAAGTCATGAGCACCCTCATCAATCCGGCCGTCGCCGTACAGAAAGGTGCGCTCGATGACCGAGCATCATCTGCCGTCTCAACTAGAGGTCAGTCCGGAGGCTCCGGACCGTAACCTCGCCCTGGAGCTGGTCCGGGTGACCGAGGCCGGCGCCATGGCCTCGGGCCGCTGGGTCGGCCGCGGGGACAAGAACGGCGCGGACGGCGCGGCGGTCAAGGCCATGCGGGCCCTGATCCACACCGTCTCCATGAACGGCGTCGTGGTCATCGGGGAGGGCGAGAAGGACAACGCCCCGATGCTCTACAACGGCGAGCGGGTCGGCGACGGCACCGGCCCCGAGTGCGACGTGGCCGTGGACCCGGTGGACGGCACCACGCTGACCGCCAAGGGCATGGCCAACGCGGTCTCCGTGATGGCGGTCGCCGAGCGCGGCTCGATGTTCGACCCGTCCGCGGTGTTCTACATGGACAAGCTGGCCACCGGCCCGGAGGCGGCGGACTTCGTCGACATCACCGCCCCGGTGGCGGTGAACATCAAGCGGATCGCCAAGGCGAAGAAGTCCGCGGTCGAGGACGTCACCGTGGTCATCCTGGACCGACCGCGCCACGAGGGCCTGGTCAAGGAGGTCCGGGAGGCCGGCGCGCGGATCAAGTTCATCTCCGACGGCGATGTCGCCGGCGCCATCATGGCGGCCCGCGAGGGCACCGGCATCGACCTGCTGCTGGGCATCGGCGGGACGCCCGAGGGCATCATCGCGGCCTGTGCGCTGAAGTGCCTGGGCGGCACCTTCCAGGGCAAGTTGTGGCCCAAGGACGACGAGGAGCGCCAGCGCGCCCTGGACGCCGGCCACGACCTGGACCGGGTGCTCCAGATCGAGGACCTGGTCAGCGGCGACAACGTCTTCTTCGTCGCCACCGGCATCACCGACGGCGAGCTGCTGCGCGGCGTCCGCTACCGCGCCGAGACCGCCTACACCCAGTCCCTGGTCATGCGCTCCAAGTCCGGCACCATCCGGCAGATCGAATCCCAGCACCGGCTGTCCAAGCTGCGCGCCTACAGCTCGATCGACTTCGAGCGCCCGAGCTGAGCCGGGCGGCCAAAGCCGTCCCGCACACAACTCGCCCCCGTCGGATGGTCGTTCCGACGGGGGCGGGCTGCGTACCCGGTCGCGGCCGCCGTACGGGCCGTGCTGCGGTCAGCCGGCCGCGGTCATCGGGGCAGCGGCGCGCTGGAGTTCGCTCTCCCGGCGCCGCCGCCGCGTCAGCACCACCCGGCGCTCGGCGGCGGTCAGCCCGCCCCAGACGCCGTACGGCTCGGGTTGGAGCAGGGCATGCTCCCGACACTCGACCATCACCGGGCAACGGGCACAGACCCGCTTCGCGGCTTCTTCCCTGGCCAATCGGGCGGCGGTGGGCTCCTTGGAGGGGGCGAAGAACAACCCGGCCTCGTCCCGGCGGCACACCGCCTCGGAATGCCAGGGACCGGCGTCGTCGCGAGCGTGCCCTCGCTGGGACGGAACGACAGCGGCATCCTGCAGGGGCTGATGCGGTAGCAGCACGGTCTACTCCTGACGACGGCATCGGCGAGAGAAATCACCCTTGACCGTCTCGCTGCGCACGGCTTTTTCGCACCCCGCAGCCGTACGAGAGACGATGCACCAGCCCTACCCGCTGTACGCGGGCTTATGCACACCGTGTCGATCGAGGAAAAGCCGGGCGCGGCCCCAACACCCTTTGCCGCTAACCGAGTCGGCGCCGACCCCGGCGCTCGGACCACCGCTCGTGGCGCTCCGCCCGCAGCTGGTCCATCCGCTCGTGCCGTTCGGCCCGGCGCCGGTCCATCCGCTCGCGGTGGTCACCCCTGAGCCGGCTGCCCAGATCGCGGATCCAGGCACCGCGCTTGGGCTTGGCCTCCACGCTGCCCAGCAGCGCGAAGCCGTTGATGTCGATCTCGGGGGCGTCGCCGTCCTCCGCCTCGTGCGTCTCGACCTCGAAGCTGCCGAGGATGCCGGAGCCGTTGCTGCGCAGGGTGACGTTCTCCGGCACCCGGACCTCGACGCTGCCGAAGATCGAGGTGGCGTTGATCTGCACGCGCTGCTGGGGGAAGACCGCCTCGGTCAGGTCGATCTCCACGCTGCCGAAGACCGCGACCGCGTTGATCCGCGGCGGGACGCGCCAACGGCCCTTGCGTTCGGCCGCGCTGAAGATCGCGACGAGGTTCTGGTCCGCGCCGGCGGGGGCCGGGCCGTACGCGTGGGGCCCGGCCTCCGGCTGCGGCCGGCCGTCGACGCCGGGGAGGTCCCGGACGACGGGCTCCAACTCGCCCATGGTCTTGGCGCGGTAGACCACGTCGATCCGCTCGGCGTGCTCCTCGGCGTCCAGCCGACCCTCGGCGAGCGCCTCCCGCAGGATCTCCGCGATCCGGTCGCGGTCCGCGTCCGAGGCCCGCATATCCGCCTCGGCGACCGGCCTGGCCTGCGGTTTCGCCTCGCCCTTGGTCAGTTTCACCACCTGCTGGTCCTGCTCAGCAAGCGGCCCGGGCGGGGTGTCTGGGCCCGGGCGTCCCCCGATTCCTGAAGCGTCCACGCGCCCAGCGTACCGAAACGCGATAGATCGCGACTAGAGGATCCGCGGGCGCGTCTGCCGTGGACTGAGCCCTACCTCACAACAGCGGCGCCGGGCCGGGGTTCTACGCTGGTCGGGCGCTGCCGTAGAAGCCAGCCACGACCCCTCCGAGTAAGGATTTTTCCGCGATGCCGGACTTCGCCTATACCGACCTGCTTCCCACCGGCGAGGACAACACCCCCTACCGCCTGGTGACTTCGGAGGGCGTCAGCACCTTCGAAGCGGACGGCCGGACGTTCCTCAAGGTCGAGCCGGAGGCGCTGCGCAAGCTCGCCGCCGAGGCGATGCACGACATCGCGCACTACCTGCGCCCGACCCACCTCGCCCAGCTCCGCAAGATCCTGGACGACCCGGAGGCCAGCGCCAACGACCGCTTCGTCGCCCTGGACCTGCTGAAGAACGCCAACATCGCCGCGGCCGGCGTGCTGCCGATGTGCCAGGACACCGGCACCGCGATCGTCATGGGCAAGCGCGGTCAGCACGTGCTGACGCAGGGCGGCGACGAGGAGGCCCTCTCCCGCGGCATCTACGACGCCTACACCCAGCTCAACCTGCGCTACTCGCAGATGGCGCCGCTGACCATGTGGGAGGAGAAGAACACCGGCTCCAACCTCCCGGCGCAGATCGAGCTGTACGCCACCGACGGCGACGCGTACAAGTTCCTCTTCATGGCCAAGGGCGGCGGCAGCGCCAACAAGTCCTTCCTCTTCCAGGAGACCAAGGCCGTCCTCAACGAGGCGTCCATGATGAAGTTCCTGGAGCAGAAGATCCGTTCGCTGGGCACGGCCGCCTGCCCGCCGTACCACCTGGCCATCGTCGTCGGCGGCACCTCGGCCGAGTACGCCCTGAAGACCGCCAAGTACGCCTCCGCGCACTACCTGGACGAGCTGCCCGGCGAGGGCTCCCCGACCGGCCACGGCTTCCGCGACAAGGAGCTGGAGGACAAGGTCTTCGAGCTCACCCAGAAGATCGGCATCGGTGCGCAGTTCGGCGGCAAGTACTTCTGTCACGACGTGCGCGTGGTCCGCCTGCCCCGGCACGGCGCGTCCTGCCCGGTCGCCATCGCGGTGTCCTGCTCCGCCGACCGCCAGGCCGTCGCCAAGATCACCGCCGAGGGCGTCTTCCTGGAGCAGTTGGAGACCGACCCGGCCCGCTTCCTGCCGGAAACCACCGACGAGGAACTGACCGAGGGCGCCGGCGCCGACCTCGACGCGGTCGCCATCGACCTCAACCGCCCGATGGACGAGGTCCTCGCCGAGCTGACCCGGCACCCGGTCAAGACCCGGCTCTCGCTCACCGGCACCCTGGTCGTGGCCCGCGACATCGCCCACGCCAAGATCAAGGAACGGCTGGACGCGGGCGAGGAGATGCCGCAGTACCTCAAGGACCACCCGGTCTACTACGCCGGCCCGGCCAAGACCCCCGAGGGCTACGCCTCCGGCTCCTTCGGCCCGACCACGGCCGGCCGGATGGACGCCTACGTCGAGCAGTTCCAGGCCGCCGGCGGCTCCAAGGTCATGCTCGCCAAGGGCAACCGCTCCCAGCAGGTCACCGACGCCTGCGCCGCGCACGGCGGCTTCTACCTGGGCTCCATCGGCGGCCCCGCGGCCCGCCTGGCCCAGGACTGCATCAAGAAGGTCGAGGTCCTCGAATACGAGGAGCTCGGCATGGAGGCCGTCTGGAAGATCGAGGTCGAGGACTTCCCCGCCTTCATCGTCGTCGACGACAAGGGCAACGACTTCTTCGCCGACCCGGCCCCGACGACCCCGACCTTCACGTCGATCCCGGTCCGCCAGGGGTCGTAACTCCCCGCCCCCGCCAATTCCGTCCCGGATAACCGGAGTTCCGGGCTTCCGGACTTCCGGACGGACGGTACGGTCACGGCCGTCACCCACCGCGCGTGGGTGACGGCCGTGAGCCTTTCGGCAATTCCCGGTGGGGCGCCGTCCGTTCCGGAATCGTTCTCTTCGGCGACGCTCGAACGACCAGGAGGCAGGCGCGCAAAACCTCGCACCATCAGCAGAGTTGACCCGCTCGCCACCAGCCGTCGCCATCACTCCCCCCCCCCGCACTCCCACCACCAGCTCATCGGGCGCCGGTCACCCGCGCACGCCGCAGGATGCGCGAAGAGCGCCAGGCCATTCGACGACAGGTCGACAAGGCGCCCCGGCCTTGGGCCTGGAATCGGGCCCGTCCACCCTTGACCCACCGGACAGGCCCTAACGCCCCCGATGGCGGGGGCAGGCGCATGGGGGCCAAGCCTGGGTGAGGCCGTAGAGATCGAAGCGGTCACCGGCGACGACGTGGATCTGGGCGCGCTCCTGGACGACGACGCCGTCGCGGGTCGTGGTGTAGACGCGCAGGGTCATCAGTGACTGCCGGGATCGCGAGCCCGATGATGTGTGGCCGGCGCTCGTGGCCATGGTGATGCTCCTGTTCGGTGGGGGGTGTTGGCGCTGTCCTGTTAGGTGCGAGGGCGGCTCCCCTGGTTCCGTCGTGGGATCGCCTTAACTTTCCGCGGATTGCTACGTTCCGTGTTCCCATCGTCACCCTGCGCCGTAACCTTGGGAAGGAGTGAGAGCTGAGTCCTACAGACGTAAGAATGCGAAGTCGGGGAGAAGTCGATGAGTCGACGAGAAGTCGGGAGGTGAGGAAGTGAGGCCATGGCCAAGGGGATTGGGTCGTGTCCGCGTTCGGGGGCGCGGGGCGGGAGGGCCGTGAAGCCGCCGTGATGCGGGGGTAGTTGGCGTGGTCCGTCGCGCTCGTCGGGACCGCCTGAGCCGTCGGGCGGGGGCGCGCATCGTGGTGCGCTGCGGCGCGGTCGACGGCGAAGGGGCTGGCGGGGGCTGTGACAGTCAACTCGCCGGGCGAGGAGGGGAGGTGGGGCACGAGGCCGGCAGGGCGGCCAGGGGCGGGGCGAGCCGTCACGGAGGGCGAAGGGCAGAAGCGGAGGCATCCCGTCCGCCCGTCCCCGGCCGGCGCGGTGGGTGGCGGTGCAGGCAGGTGACATCCGTGGGCGGCCGGGAACAGATCCGGCCTTGCGGGCACTGTCATAGGCATGAGCGAAAACAGCGCATTCAGGATCGAGCACGACTCGATGGGTGAGGTGCGGGTTCCCGCGCACGCCAAGTGGCGGGCCCAGACCCAGCGGGCGGTGGAGAACTTCCCGATCTCCGGGCAGCGGTTGGAGCGGGCGCACATCGAGGCGTTGGCGCGGATCAAGGGGGCGGCCGCCAAGGTCAACGCCGAGCTGGGGGTGCTGGGCAAGGACCTCGCGGGGGCCATCGCGGAGGCGGCCGCGGAGGTGGCCGAGGGGCGGTGGGACGAGGACTTCCCCGTGGACGTGTTCCAGACGGGGTCGGGGACATCGTCGAACATGAACGCCAACGAGGTGATCGCGACCCTCGCCAGCGAGCGGTTGGGGCGCGCGGTGCACCCCAATGACCATGTCAATGCGAGCCAGTCGTCGAACGACGTGTTCCCGTCGTCGATCCACATCGCGGCGACCTCGGCCGTGCTCCATGACCTGATTCCGGCGCTGGAGCATCTGGCGGCGGCGCTGGAGCGCAAGGCGACGGAATTCGCCGAGGTGGTGAAGTCGGGGCGGACGCATTTGATGGATGCCACGCCGGTGACGCTGGGGCAGGAGTTCGGCGGTTATGCGGCGCAGGTGCGCTACGGCGTGGAGCGGTTGCGGGCGTCGTTGCCGCGACTGGCCGAACTGCCGCTCGGGGGAACGGCGGTGGGCACGGGCATCAACACCCCGCCGGGATTCTCCGCGGCGGTGATCGCCGAGGTGGCGCGGGCGACCGGGCTGCCGTTGACCGAGGCGCGCGACCACTTCGAGGCGCAGGGCGCGCGGGACGGAATCGTCGAGACCAGCGGTCAGTTGCGGACGATTGCGGTGGGGCTGACGAAAATCGCCAACGACCTGAGGTGGATGGCGTCGGGGCCGCGGACGGGGCTCGCCGAGATCAACCTGCCGGATCTCCAGCCGGGTTCGTCGATCATGCCGGGGAAGGTCAATCCGGTGATTCCGGAGGCGGTGTTGATGGTCGCCGCGCAGGTCACCGGAAATGACGCGACGGTGGCGGCGGCCGGGGCATCCGGCAATTTCGAACTCAACGTGATGCTGCCGGTGATCGCGCGAAATGTGCTGGAGTCGGTGCGGCTGCTCACCAATGTGTCGCGGCTGCTGGCCGATCGGACGGTGGACGGCATCACCGCCAATGTGGCGCGGGCCCGCGAATACGCCGAATCGTCCCCATCGGTGGTCACTCCGTTGAACAAGTACCTCGGTTACGAGGAGGCCGCGAAGGTCGCCAAGCAGTCGCTGGCGGAGCGGCGGACGATCCGCGAGGTGGTCATCGAGGGCGGTTATGTCGAGCGCGGACTGCTGACGGTTCAGCAGCTCGACGAGGCGCTCGATGTGTTGCGCATGACCCATCCGTAACCACCGGTGCGGCGCATGTCACCGCGCGCGTAACGCGACGCCCCTAAGATCTGCGCATGACAGCGGACATGGTGGAGACGGCGGAGGGCGGGACGGGCGGTGTGCCCGGACCGACGGGCGGAGCGGGGAACCGGGGCGCGGGCGGGGGCCGTTGGGCGCCCGGTGACCACGTCCTGTGGCGCTACCGCGACAACGCCGACCCCCGCCGGTTCCACATCTGCCGTCCGGTGACCGTTGTGCGGGACACCGAGGAGTTGCTCGCGGTGTGGATGGCGCCGGGCACCTCGTGCATCAAGCCGGTGCTCGCCGACGGCACGCCGGTGCACCGCGAGCCGCTCGCCACCCGTTACACCACACCGCGCCGGACCCAGCGCGACCAGTGGTTCGGCACCGGTGTGTTGAAGTTGGCCCGGCCCGGGGATCCTTGGTCGGTCTGGCTGTTCTGGGAGAGCGGCTGGCACTTCAAGAATTGGTACGTCAATCTGGAGGAGCCGCGCCGCCGTTGGTCGGGCGGAATCGACTCGCTCGACCATTTCCTCGACATCTGCGTCTATCCGGACCGGCGCTGGGAGTGGCGGGACGAGGACGAGTTCGCGCAGGCGCGGCGGGACGGGTTGATGACGGACGGGCAAGCGGCCGAGGTCGCCTCCGCCGGACGCGCCGCGGTCGCACAGATCGAGGCGTGGGGCGGGCCGTTCGCCGACCGCTGGGAGGACTGGCGGCCCGATCCCGCCTGGGAGGTTCCCACGCTTCCGGACAACTGGGATCGACCGCCAGATCGTTTGCTGCCGTGAGGTAGCAAACGCGAAAAGAAGAGAATGAAGCGAGTGAAGGGGGCGAACGGTGGAAAGGTGCGCCTATGGGCGAAGCTGTTTCCCGCTGGCTTCCCACGGCGTTCCCGCTGGACGAGAAGCGGTGGTCAGCCCCCTTGCTGCGCCCTGGGCCTTCAAACGTAGGATCGTCCTCCGCAAGACTGCACAGGCGCAACTCCAGAACGAGAAAACGAACTTGACCGTTTCGGTCGCAGGAGAGGCGAGGTCGTGAGCGCGACGAGCTACGACGCGTACGAGGGTCTGAACCGGTTAGGACTCGACCGGGCCGGACAGGCCGAGGCGTTCGACACGATCGGCAATCAGTACGAGACGGCCTTTCCACACAAGGAAGGCCAGATCGCCTCCGGCACCTGGTTGAGCGGAGCGCTGCCGGCGGCTTCGCGGATCCTCGACGCCGGCTGCGGAACGGGCCTGCCGACAGCCCGTCAACTCACCGACGCGGGCCACCGGGTCGTGGGAATCGACCTCTCCCCCGGGATGGTCGAACTGGCCCGGGAGAACGTCCCGGGCGCCGAATTCCACCGGTTGGACATCGCCGATCTGCGCGACGGCCAGCTGGGCGGCGCCGGCTCCTTCGACGGAATCGCCGCCTATTTCTCGTTGTTGATGATGCCCCGGGCGGAAATCCCCTGTGCGCTGGGCATGCTGCACGACCTGCTGCGCCCCGGCGGGCTGTTGGCCCTGGCAATGGTCGAGGCCGATATCGACGACTTCCCCCTTCCGTTCCTCGGCAGCACGATCCGGGTATCCGGATATCTGCGGGAAGACCTGCGCCGGGTCGTGCGCGACGCGGGATTCGACATCGTCGGGGAGGACTCGTATGCGTATGCCCCGGCGAGCACGGACGTACCACCCGAAATCCAGCTCTTTCTGCACCTGCGACGCGCCTGAGACGCACCGCTTCGGGCGCGGCCGCTCGGGCGGCGCGCACCGGACGCGGCGCGCCGGCGCCAGCCCCGGACGGACGGAACCCCACGCGTGACGGAGCACCCCACCTCCCATGAAACGCGGCAGTCGGCCCCGACCGCCGCGTCCTCGGCGTCCCCTCCCGCGGGGACGGCCGGTACGGCGCCGCTCGGCGGCGTACCCGACCCGCGCAGCGCCCTCCAGCAGCCCGCCGGTGCCGGCCACGAGCCGGGCCCGGGCACGGGGTTCGCGGTGCGCGGCGGCGACGACTCCGGCTTCGAGGCCGGCGCGGCCGGCCGACGCGCCGCCACGGCCTCCGCGGGTCCGCCGGAGCGGCAGGGGGACGCCGAACCGACCGCGGACCACGGCCCGGCCGGCGACGGCGCGCGGGCGTACGGTGCGGCCCGCGAGTCTCGCGACAGTTCCTACGGCGCGCGCGCCGGGTCGTACGGGGGCTCGTACGACATGTACGGGGAGGTGGCCATGTCCGCTGAGGGACGACCGGGCGGCGTGCCGGACGGGGAGCGCGCGGCGGTCCGGGCGGGCCGGCCGGTGGCGCACGGCGCGTTGGGTCGCGCCGGGGCGCCCGAGCCGGACGAGGAGCCGGGGCACGCGCAACCGCGGCCCGGTGGCGAGGGAGTTGGGCGGCCCCGGGAGGGCAGCGCGGCGTCCCAGGCGCACGGCGGTGAACCGGGGACGGGCGGGCCGCCGCCGGGCCAGCCCCCGGGCGTACGGGGCGGCGGGCCCGGCGGCGCGGAACTCCCGCCCCAGGCGGGGCCGCCGCAGCCGCCCGCGGTGCCGCCGGCCCGCTCGGCGCACCCCGGCGAGGGTGGCGAGGGCCGGGAGTCGACCGCGGCCCGGCAGGCCAGCGGTGACCGGCTGCGGTTCATCGGGGCGGCAACCCGGCGGATCGCGCGCGGGATAGACCTGGACGAGATCGTGCTGGGGCTGTGCCGGGCGACGGTGCCGACGTTCGCCGACGCGATCCTGGTGTATCTGCGCGATCCGCTGCCGGTGGGCGACGAGCGGCCGACCGGCCCGGTGGTGCTGCGGCTGCGCCGTACCGACCGGATCCCGGAGGAGCCGGACACCGGTGGGCTGCGGCTGCCGGTGCTGCCGGCGCAGCCGGATCTGGGGCCGGCGATGGGCGGCAGCGCCGCGGAGCTGTCCGAGGTGCGGGCGGGCGGGCCGCTGGCTGAGGTGCTGCGCGGGGTCCGGCCGCTGTTCGGCGAGGCGCAGGCGGCGCGGGCCGCGCTGCCGGAGCTGCTGGGCCCGGACACCCGCCTGCCGGGCGGCCATCGGGTCATCCTGGCGCCGCTGCGCGGGCGCCGGCGGGTGATCGGCGCGGCGGTCTTCCTGCGCCGCCCGGACCGGCCGGCGTTCGATCCGGACGACCTGCTGGTGGCGGCCCAGTTGGCGACGCACACCGCGCTGGGCGTGGACAAGGCGGTGCTCTACGGCCGCGAGGCGTACATCGCCGACGCGCTCCAGCGCACCATGCTGCCGGACTCGCTGCCGCAGCCGACCGGCGTCCGGCTGGCCAGCCGTTATCTGCCGGCCGCGGAGACCGCCCGGGTGGGCGGCGACTGGTACGACGCGATCCCGCTGCCGGGCAGCCGGGTGGCGCTGGTGGTCGGCGATGTGATGGGCCACTCGATGACCTCGGCCGCGATCATGGGGCAGCTGCGGACCACCGCCCAGACCCTGGCCGGCCTGGACCTGCCGCCGCAGGAGGTGCTGCACCACCTCGACGAGCAGGCCCAGCGGCTGGGTTCGGACCGGATGGCGACCTGTCTGTACGCGGTCTACGACCCGGTGGCGCACCGGATCATCGTCGCCAACGCCGGGCATCCGCCGCCGGTGATGCTGCACCGCGGCGGGCGCGCGGAGGTGCTGCGGGTGCCGCCGGGCGCGCCGATCGGCGTCGGCGGGGTGGACTTCGAGGCGGTGGAGCTGGACGCCCCGGCGGGCGCGACGCTGGTGCTCTACACCGACGGCCTGGTGGAGTCCCGGATCCGGGACGTGTGGACCGGCATCGAGCAGCTGCGCGAGCGGCTGGCCGAGACGGCCCGGCTGACCGGGCCCAATCCCCCGCCGCTGGAGCCGCTGTGCGACGAGGTGCTGGACATGCTCGGGCCCGGCGACCGCGATGACGACATCGCGCTGCTGGCCGCCCGCTTCGACGGGATCGCGCCGAGCGACGTCGCGTACTGGTACCTCGACCCGAAGGCGCAGACGGCCGGGCAGGCGCGCCGGTTGGCCCGCCGGGCGCTGGCCCGTTGGGGCCTGGACGACCTGTCGGACCAGTTGGAGCTGCTGGTCAGCGAGGTGGTGACCAATGCGGTGCGGTACGCGGAGCGGCCGGTGACACTGCGGCTGCTGCGCACCGACGTGCTGCGCTGCGAGGTCGGCGACGACGTGCCGCAGCTGCCACGGCTGCGGAACGCCCGGCCGTCCGACGAGGGCGGCCGGGGGCTGTACCTGGTCAACCGGATGGCGCGGCGCTGGGGCGCGACCCGGCTGAGCATGGGGAAGGTGGTCTGGTTCGAGCTGTCGATGCCGCCGGGGACGCGCCACTGAGGCCGCGGCCCGCGCCGTCACACGTACGGGGACCCGCGCCCGGACCGGGCCGGGTCCCCGTCGGCGTGTTCGGGACTCGACCGGACGCCGGGGACCCCTTGCCGAGGTGCCGCCGGCGGCGTTGACTGCTTGGGTGGGGAACAAAAGGGACCGAACGGGACCAGCCGCCCTCGGAAGGGACTGACGGCCCCGGGCCCACCCACCCCACCGCCAGTCATCGAACGGGAGGCGTTCCTCCAATGAGTAGCACCGCGCGCAACGTCCCGCCCACCACGAACAACGTCGGCATCCCGGTGGAGAGCGACGAGCACTCACTGACCGTGAGCCCGGACGGCCCGATCCTGCTCCACGACCACTATCTGATCGAGAAGATGGCCCAGTTCAACCGCGAGCGGGTCCCCGAGCGGGTGGTGCACGCCAAGGGCAGCGGCGCCTACGGCTTCTTCAAGGTCACAGGCGACGTCAGCCAGTTCACCAAGGCGGACCTCTTCCAGCCCGGCAAGGAAACCGAGATGCTGGCCCGCTTCTCGACCGTCGCCGGCGAGCAGGGCTCCCCCGACACCTGGCGCGACCCCCGCGGCTTCGCCCTCAAGTTCTATACGGAGCAGGGCAATTACGACCTGGTGGGCAACAACACCCCGGTGTTCTTCGTGCGGGACACCATCAAGTTCCAGGACTTCATCCGCTCGCAGAAGCGCCGCCCGGACAACGGGCTGCGCGACAACGACATGCAGTGGGACTTCTGGACGCTCTCGCCGGAGTCGGCCCACCAGGTCACCTGGCTGATGGGCGACCGCGGCATCCCCAAGACCTACCGGCACATGAACGGGTACGGCTCGCACACCTACATGTGGGTCAACGCGGGCGGCGAGAAGTTCTGGATCAAGTACCACTTCAAGACCGACCAGGGCATCGACTTCCTCACCCAGGCCGACGCCGACCGACTGGCCGGCGAGGACGGCGACTTCCACCGCCGGGATCTGTACGACGCCATCGAGAGCGGCAACGCCCCGTCGTGGACGCTGTACGTCCAGGTCATGCCGTTCGACGACGCCCCGGACTACCGCTTCAACCCGTTCGACCTGACCAAGGTGTGGCCGCACGGCGACTACCCGCTGATCGAGGTCGGCCGGATGACGCTCAACCGGAACCCGGAGGACTACTTCATCCACATCGAGCAGGCCGCGTTCGAGCCGTCCAACATGGTGCCGGGCATCGGCCCGTCCCCGGACAAGATGCTGCTCGGCCGGCTGTTCTCGTACCCGGACACCCACCGGTACCGGATCGGCCCGAACTACGCGCAGCTGCCGCCCAACCGCCCGCACGTGCCGGCCCATTCGTACGCCAAGGACGGCCCGATGCGGTTCGACCCGGCACGGACGGCCCGGCCGTACGCGCCGAACTCCTACGGCGGCCCGGCGGCCGACACCGAGCGCTACGGGGAGCCGGCGGGCTGGGAGTCCAGCGGTGCGATGGTGCGCGAGGCGTACACGCTGCGCCGGGACGACGACGACTTCGGGCAGCCGGGCACGATGGTCCGCGAGGTGTTGGACGACGCGGCCCGCGAGCGGCTGGTCAACAACATCGCCGGGCACCTGCTGGACGGGGTGAGCCGGCCGGTGTTGGAGCGGGCGCTCCAGTACTGGCGCAACGTCGACAAGAACCTCGGCGACCGGGTCGCCAAGAAGGTCAACGGCGGCTGATCCGCGCGCGAACAGCGCCGCGGCCCGCACCCCTTGAGGGTGCGGGCCGCGATGCTTTGGGGGGCCGGGCCGGTCAGTTGCCGAGGTTCGGCAGGTTGTTGCCGCCGGTGCTGGTGTTGCCGCCCGGGTTGCCGTTGTTGCCACCCGTGCCGGTGTTGCCTCCGGTGCCCGTGTTACCGCCCGGGTTGCCGCCGGTGCCGCCGTTCGGCGGGCCGGAGCCGCTGTCGGTCGGCGTGGGCCGGCCGGTCGGGCGGCCGGTGCCGCTGTCCGTCGGGGTGCCGGTCGGCGTCGGGGGGCCCGACGGCGTGTGGGTCGGCGTCGGGGTCGTGGTCGGGGTGGAGCTCGGGGTGTGGCTCGGCGTCGAGGTGGGCGGCGGCGGCACCGCGGCGCCCATGTCGGTCTCCAGGTCGAATTCGCCGCCACCGCTGTCGCCGAGCGCGGACTGGGTGTAGTCGGCCCACACCCGCGCCGGGTAGCCGCCGCCGTTGACCCGGCCGCCGCCTCCGGTGCCCTTGAGGGTGACCTGCTTGCCGCCGGTGGGCGACTCGCCGAACATGCCGACCGCGGTGACCAGCTTGGGCGTGTAGCCCACGAACCAGGCCGACTTGTTGTCGTCGGAGGTACCGGTCTTGCCCGCCGCCTTGTAGGAGGCGTTCTTCACCGCGCTCGACGCGGTGCCGTCGTCGACCACGCCGGTCAGGACGGAGGTGACGGTGTCGGCGGTCTTGCGCGAGAGGACCTCGTCGCCGATCGGGTCCTTGAGCGGGACCTCCTTGTCGACGCCGTTCTGGGTGTGCACCGCCTTGACGACCATGGTCGGGGTGACCTTGGTGCCGTGGTTGTCGAGGGTGGCGTAGGCGCCCGCCATCTGGAGCGGGCTGGCGCCCATGGTGCCCAGCGCCATCGCGGGCTGCACCTCGGACTTGGGGACGTTCAGGCCGAGTTGGACCGCGGTCTGCTTGACCTGGTCCAGGCCGACGTCGGCGCCCATCTGCGCGAAGACGGCGTTGACGGAGTTGTTGGTCGCCGTCTGGACGCTGATCTTGCCGTAGGTGCGCTCGTCCTCGTTCGGCGGGGCGAAGGGCTTGGTCCCGCCGACGACCGGGCGGCGGTTGGCGCCGTCGTAGATCGTGTTGGGGGTGATCCGGACGCCGTTCCGGGTCTGCGCGCCGTTCTGCAGCGCCGAGGCCAGGACCAGCGGCTTGAAGGTGGAGGCCGCCTGGTAGTCGGCGCGGGTGGCGTTGTTGGTGTAGTGCTTCGGGTACCCCGCGCCGCCGTACATCGCCACGACGTGGCCGGTCTTGGGGTCCACCGAGGCCGCGCCGAGCTGGGCGTCACGGTCCACCGCGCGCTGGTCGGGCTTCAGGTCGTCGAGGAGCTTCCGCTTGACCGACGCCTCCAGGTCCTTCTGCCGGTTCTTCTCGATGCCGAGGGTGACGGTCCAGCCGCCGGCCTCGAACTCGCCCGGGTCGACGCCCTGGGCGAAGAGCTCCCGCTTGGCCGCGTCGACGATGTAGCTGGTCTGGCCGGTCAGACCGGGCAGCGGCTTGGGCGGCTTGGGCACGTCGAACTTCTGCTTCGCGCGCTCCTCCGGGCTGAGCCACTTCTTCTCGACCATGTTGTTGAGCGTGTACGCCCAACGCTCCTGGACGCGCTGCTTGCCGGCGTCGGAGGCGATGGCCCAGTCGTACTGGTTGGGTGCCTGGAGCAGCGAGGCCAGGTAGGCGCCCTGCGAGACGGTGAGCTTTTCGGAGTCCACGCCGTAGTACGCCTGGGCGGCGGCCTGGATGCCGTAGGCGCCGCGGCCGTAGTAGCTGGTGTTGATGTAGCCGGCGAGGATGTCGTTCTTGGAGAACTTCTGGTCCACCTTGAGGGAGATCACGATCTCCTGGAGCTTGCGGGAGATCGTCTGCTCTTGGCTCAGGTAGTAGTTCTTGACGTACTGCTGGGTGATCGTCGAACCACCCTGCTTGCCCTTGCCGCTCAGGGTGTTGATGACCCCGCGCAGGGTGCCCTTCAGGTCGACGCCGGAGTCCTCGTAGAAGGTCTTGTTCTCGGCGGCGACGAAGGTGTGCTGGACGGCCTTGGGGATCTTGCTCAGCGGGACGGTCTCGCGGTTGACCTGGCCGGCCCGCGCCATGACCGTGCCGTCCGCGTACTTGAAGACGTTGCTCTGGAGCTGCGCGCTCTTGTTGCCTGCGGGCACGCCCACGTAGAGGTACAGCCCGATGAACCCCAGGATGCCCAGCAGGCACACGCCCAGGAACGTGCCGAGGATCTTCTTCCAGGTGAAGAGGCGGCGTATGCCGGACTTCTTCTTGTTCTTTCCAGTCCGGCGGGCACTGCTCTGCGCCGCCCGCCTCGCGTCAGCTCGGCCCATCGCTCGTGCAACTCCAGTCGTTCCGCCCCCGGCATAACTCAGCTGTTGAAGCTAACACCGCATCTGACAACAAATACTCATCGATCAAGGCTTTTCCCTACGTGACAAAGAGCACGGGGATCGAGCGCAACCGTCCGGGCAGTAGCCGCGACCCGCTGGACCGCAGCAGGCCAGCGCGTTAAAGTGCTATCACTTTGCTAGACCAGTGACAGCGCGCGCTGCGGCGCACATCACGCACCGCGGGGCGCGCCATCAAGAGAGAAACGGGGACCACATGACCGCCACGACACCCGCTCCGCACGGCGCCGGGGATGCTCCGGAGATGCCCGAACCGCAGGTCCGCGAGCGGGCCGCGCACAGCATCCCGGGCGGGCTGGCCCTGCTGCTGACCGTTCTGGGCGTCGCCGTCGGCATCGTCGTGATCATCATCGGCGGGGTCCTGGGCAACAAGGGCAACGGCGCGGCCGCCGCCCCGCTGGTGATCGTCGGAATCCTGCTGATGGTTGGCTCGTTCTTCTGCATGACCGGCGTGAAGATGGTGGCGCCGGGCGAGGCGCGGGTGATCCAGCTCTTCGGCCGGTACGTCGGCACCATCCGCACCGACGGCCTGCGGTGGGTCAACCCGCTCACCTCGGCCCGCAAGATCTCCACCCGGGTCCGCAACCACGAGACCTCGGTCCTCAAGGTCAACGACGCGTACGGCAACCCGATCGAGCTGGCCGCGATCGTCGTGTGGAAGGTCGAGGACACCGCCCAGGCGCTCTTCGAGGTCGACGACTTCCTGGAGTTCGTCGCCACCCAGACCGAGGCCGCGGTCCGACACATCGCCATCGAGTACCCCTACGACGCCCACGACGAGGGCGGCCTCTCGCTGCGCGGCAACGCCGAGGAGATCACCGAGAAGCTGGCCGTGGAGCTGACCGCCCGCGTCCAGGCCGCCGGCGTGCAGATCATCGAGACCCGCTTCAGCCACCTCGCCTACGCCCCGGAGATCGCCTCCGCGATGCTCCAGCGGCAGCAGGCCGGCGCGGTCGTCGCGGCCCGCCAGCAGATCGTCGAGGGCGCGGTGGGCATGGTCGAGTCGGCCCTGGAGCGCATCAACGAGCAGGGCATCGTCGAGCTGGACGAGGAGCGCAAGGCCGCCATGGTCAGCAATCTGATGGTGGTGCTGTGCGGCGACCGCGCCGCACAGCCGGTGCTGAACACGGGCTCGCTGTACCAGTGAGCACGGACACCCCAGAGGAGCCCGACGCCGAGCGCGAACGGCCCCCCGCCCGCCGGCCGCAGCAGCGCAAGCAGGTGCTGCTGCGGCTGGACCCGCTGATCCACGACGCCCTGACCCGCTGGGCCGACGACGAACTCCGCAGCGCCAACGCCCAGATCGAGTTCCTGCTGCGCAAGGCCCTGGGCGACGCCGGCCGCCTCCCCCGCGGCGCGGGCGGCCTTCCCCGCCGCGGCCGCCCGCCCAAGCGACGGGAGATAGAGGAGGGGCGGGACGGGGGCGGCGCGTGACGGCGAGCGGCGCCGAGCGCGTCCGGTAGGGACAACTCAACACCGCGTCTATACATCACGCGTATACACCTCATGTAGAGTGCGGAACATGCCCGTGGGTCGGCGCTGCCCTGAGCGCGTCGGCCCTCGTCATGCCCTGCTCGCACTCCCGGAGGCCCACGTATGACCCCGGCCGGTTCCCTGCTCGAAGCCCGCGCGCTGCACAAGGCGTACGGGCCGACGCCCGCGCTCGACGGCGCCGACTTCTCCGTCCACCCCGGCGAGGTCGTCGCCGTCATGGGCCCCTCCGGGTCCGGAAAATCGACCCTGCTGCACTGCCTCGCCGGGATCATCCGCCCCGACTCCGGGGCGGTGCGCTACGGCCCGCACACCCTGACCGACCTCAGCGACGGCCGGCGCAGCGCCCTGCGCCGCACCGACTTCGGCTTCGTCTTCCAATTCGGCCAACTCGTACCGGAGTTGACCTGCCTGGAGAACGTCGCCCTACCGCTCCGCCTCAACGGCACCAAGCGCAAGGAAGCCGAACGCCAGGCCCGCCACTGGCTGGAACGCCTGGAGGTGGACGGCGTCGCGGGCCAGCGGCCCGGCGAGATCTCCGGCGGCCAAGGCCAGCGGGTCGCAGTCGCCCGCGCGCTCGCCGGCCGCCCGCGGGTGGTCTTCGCCGACGAGCCCACCGGCGCCCTGGACTCCCTCAACGGCGAGCGGGTCATGGGCCTGTTGACGGATGCCGCGCGGGAGAGCAACGCGGCCGTGGTGCTGGTCACCCACGAGGCCCGGGTCGCCGCGTACGCCGACCGCGAGGTCGTGGTGCGGGACGGCATCGCGCGGGAGATGGCGGGCGCGGCATGAGCAGCCACACGACAAGCGCCGAGCGCGGGCCGCGCGGGTGGGCCCGGGACCTCGTCATGGGCATGCGCTTCGCGGTCGGCGGCGGGCGCGAGGGGTGGATCCGCACCCTGCTGACCGCGCTCGGCGTGGGGTTGGGCGTGATGCTGCTGCTCACCGCGGCGTCCATCCCCACCATCACCGCGGAACGGAGCGAGCGCCGCCAGGCCCAGGCTCCGGCGCAGGTCGACCGGACCACGCGGCCGAGCGCCGCCACGCTGCTCGTCGGCGACGTGCACACGACGTACCGGACCCAGGCCGTCCGGGGCGAACTCCTGCGCCCGGACGGCCCGAAGGCGCCCGCCCCGCCGGGGGTGGCCGCGCTGCCCAGGCCGAACGAGATGGTGGTCTCCCCCGCGCTGCGCGAACTGCTGCACTCGCCTCAGGGCGCGCTGCTGCGCGAGCGGCTGCCGTACAAGGACGTCGGCCTGATCGCGCAGAGCGGTCTGGTCGGCCCCGCCGACCTCACCTTCTACGCCGGCAGCGACACCCTGACCGAGGCCAACGGCGGCCACCGGATCCCCGGCTTCGGCATCGGCTCCACCAGCGATCCGCTGGACCCCAAGCTGCTGGCGCTGATCATCGTGGCGTTCGTGGTGCTGCTGATGCCGGTGGCGATCTTCATCGGCACCGCGGTCCGGTTCGGCGGGGAGCAGCGCGACCGCCGGCTGGCCGCCCTGCGGCTGATCGGCGCGGACGCCCGGATGACCCGGCGGACCGCGGCCGGCGAGGCACTCTTCGGCTCGCTGTGCGGCCTGTTGGTGGGGGCCGGGCTGTTCCTGGGCGCCCGGCAGCTGGCCTCCAAGATCACCGTCTGGGACGTCTCCGCCTTCCCCTCCGACCTGACCCCGGCCCCGTGGCTGACCGCGGTGATCGCGCTCGCGGTGCCGCTGGCCGCCGTCCTCGTGACGCTGCTGTCGCTGCGCCGGGTGACCATCGAGCCGCTGGGCGTCGTCCGCAGCGGCGCGGCCCGCCGGCGCCGGCTGTGGTGGCGGCTGCCGTTCCTGCTGGCCGGCGTGGCGCTGCTGATCGCCAACGGCAGGCTCAACGCCCCCGGGGGCGGCGTCAATCCGTACCTCGTCGGCGGCGGCGCCGTGGTGTTCCTGCTCGGGGTGACGCTGATGCTGCCCTGGGCCGTGGACGCGGCGGTGGCCCGCCTGCGCCGCGGGACGGTGCCCTGGCAGCTCGCGGTGCGGCGGCTCCAGCTCAGCTCGGGCGCGGCCGCCCGCTCGGTCAGCGGGATCACCGTCGCGGTCGCCGGCGCGATCGCGCTCCAACTGCTCTTCTCCGCGGTGCAGGGCGACTTCATGAAGGTCACCGGCCAGGACCCGACGCGGGCGCAGCTGCAGGCGTCGCTGCCCGCGCACGACATCGGCACGATCCGCACGGCGCAGCGGATGTTCCAGGAGACCGAGGGCGTCCGCGGCGTCATCGCCACCATCGCCTCCAACGCGTCCCGGCCCGGCCCGCAGCGCAAGGGCGAGCCGTTCGTCCCGATCACCCAGCTCGTCTACGGCGACTGCGCCAGCCTGGGCGAGATGGCCCGCCTGGGCTCCTGCAAGGACGGCGATGTCTTCGTCGTCCGGGACCACACCGGCCAGGTCGACACCGACTACATCACCCAGACCGCCCGGCCCGGCGCCACGGTGGACCTCGTCGTGCACAACGAGCAGGGGCCGCCCGTCGCACCCCGGCTGTGGACCGTCCCGAAGACGGCCCGCACGGTCGACTCCCGCCCGGACGCGATGGGCCGCTCCTCCTTCGGCCTCTTCGTCACCCCCGGTGCCCTGGACGGCAGGCTGCTGGACGACCCGCAGGGCCTCGTCCAGCTCAGGATCGACCCGACCGTGCCGGACGCCGTCGAGCACGTCCGGAACACCGCGGCCCGGATCAACCCGGTGATGGGCGTCCATGAGCTGCAAAACGTCGAGCGCGACTCCCAGTTCACCAGCGTGCGCACCTGGCTGCTGGTCGCCTCCACCGCGACCCTGGTGCTGATCGCCGCCAGCATGCTGGTGACGATGCTGGAGCAACTGCGCGAGCGCCGCCGGCTGCTGTCCGTTCTGGTCGCCTTCGGCACCCGGCGGGCCACGCTGGCCTGGTCGGTGCTGTGGCAGACCGCCCTCCCGGTGCTCCTGGGGCTGGCGTTGGCGCTGGCCGGCGGCTGCGGGCTGGGCCTGTCGCTGCTGCGGATGGCCGGGAAGACCAGCTTCGACTGGTCGGTGCTGTGGGCGCCGCTCGCCACCGGGGCCGCGCTGGTGGTGCTGGTGACGGCGCTCAGCCTGCCGCCGCTGTGGCGGATGATGCGGCCCGACGGGCTGCGCACGGAGTGAGGGCGCCGCGGGGTGGCCCGGCCGGCCGGCTCGGCCGCCCCGCCCCCTCGCCCCGCCCTCACCCGCCGGTGTATACCCCGTGCGTATACACCGGCGATACACCCCGGAGTAAGGTGGTCCGCATGTCAATCGGTCATACGCTGCTGGGCCTTCTGGAGTCCGGCCCCCGCCATGGCTACGACCTCAAGCGGGCCTTTGACGAGCACTTCGGGCAGGACCGCCCGCTGCACTACGGGCAGGTCTACTCGACCATGTCCCGGCTGCTCAAGAACGGTCTGGTCGAGGTCGACGGCGTGGAGGCCGGGGCCGGCCCGGAGCGCAAGCGGTACGCCATCACCGACGCCGGGATCACCGACGTCGCCCAGTGGCTGGCCCGACCGGAGAAGCCCGAGCCGTACCTCCAGTCGACCCTCTACACCAAGGTCGTGCTGGCCCTGCTGACCGAGCGGGACGCGGCCGAGCTGCTCGACACCCAGCGCACCGAGCACCTGCGGCTGATGCGCGGCCTGACCGAGCGCAAGCGCTCCGGCGACCTCGCCGACCAACTGATCTGCGACCACGCGCTGTTCCACCTGGAGGCGGACCTGCGCTGGCTGGAGCTGACCGCCGCCCGCCTGGACAAGCTGGCCGAGGCGGTCAGATGACGCCCGAGGGATCCCTGCTCGCCGCGGAGGGCCTCAGCAAGGCGTACGGGCCGACGCCCGCGCTCGACGGCGCCGACTTCTCCGTCCACCCCGGCGAGGTCGTCGCCGTCATGGGCCCCTCCGGCTCCGGCAAGTCGACCCTGCTGCACTGCCTCGCCGGGATCATCCGCCCCGACTCCGGCACCGTCCGCTACGGCCCGCACACCCTGACCGACCTCGGCGACGCCCAGCGCAGCGCCCTGCGCCGCACCGACTTCGGCTTCGTCTTCCAATTCGGCCAACTCGTACCGGAGTTGACCTGCCTGGAGAACGTCGCCCTGCCGCTCCGCCTCAACGGCACCAAGCGCAAGGAAGCCGAACGCCAGGCCCGCCACTGGCTGGAACGCCTGGAGGTCGAGGGCGTGGACCGGCAGCGGCCCGGCGAGATCTCCGGCGGCCAGGGCCAGCGGGTCGCAGTCGCCCGCGCGCTCGCCACCACCCCCCGCGTGCTCTTCGCCGACGAGCCCACCGGCGCCCTGGACTCCCTCAACGGCGAGCGCGTCATGGGCCTGCTCACCGACGCCGCCCGGGACACCAACGCGGCCGTGGTGCTGGTCACCCACGAGGCCCGGGTCGCCGCCTACTCCGACCGGGAGATCGTCGTCCGCGACGGTCGGGTGAAGGATCTGGCGGGCCCGGTATGACCCTGCTCCACCCGCGGACCGGCACCAACGGCGCGCGGAGCGTCGGCGTGCCCACCACCCCCCGCTCCGGCCCGCTCACCTGGGCCCGCGACCTCGCCCTGGGCATGCGCTTCGCGGTCGGCGGCGGCCGGGAGGGCTGGATCCGCACCGCCCTGACCGCCGCCGGCGTCGCGCTCGGCATGGCGGTACTGCTGTGCAGCGCCTCCGCCCCGACCCTGATGAACGCCTGGCACGGCCGGGAGAAGGCCCGCGAGAACCTCGGCCAGGCGCACCCGCCGCCGCGCAGCGACCGCACCGTCCTCTACGGCTCGGCGGACACCACCTTCCACGGCACCGCCATCCGCGGCCGCCTGGTCCGCCCGGACGGCGCGCACCCGCCGGTGCCGCCCGGCATGGACCACCTGCCCGGGCCGGGCCGGATGCTGGTCTCCCCGGCCCTGAAGAAGATGCTGGACGACCCCGGCAACGCGCTGCTCCGCGAGCGCCTGAGCACCTACCGCATCGCCGGCGTGATCGGCGACGAGGGCCTCAAAGGCCCGCGGGAGTTGACCTTCCTCGCGGGCAGCGACACCCTCCACGAACCCGACGGCTACCGCATCGACCACTTCGGCAAGAACTGGGAATCACAGCCGCTGACGGCGCCCGGCCTGGTCCTGGTGATCATGACCTGCGTGGCGCTGCTGACCCCGGTGATGGTCTTCCTCGGCACCTCCGTCCGCTTCGGCAACGAGCGCCGGGAACGTCGGCTGGCCGCCCTCCGCCTGGTCGGCGCCGACGTCCGCACCACCCGCCGGATCGCCTCCGGCGAGACGCTGCTCGGCTCGCTGCTCGGGCTGGTGGGCGGCACCGCGCTGTTCCTCGCCGGCCGCCAACTCGCCCCGGCCATCACCCTGTGGGACATCAACGTCTTCCCCTCGGACGTCACGCCCGAGCCGCTCGTCGCCCTGCTGATCGCCGTCCTTGTGCCGACCTGTGCGGTGCTGGTCACCCTCGTCGCCCAGCGCGGCATCACCGTCGAACCACTGGGCATCGTCCGCCACCGCCCGCCGGTCCGCCGCCGGCTGTGGTGGCGGGTCGCGCTGCCGCTCGTCGGCGCGGCGCTGCTGGTCCCGATGGCCGTCGACCCCGGCCCGGTCGACGATCCGTTGGAGACCACCCGGCTGGCCGCCGGCGCGACGCTGCTGCTGTTCGGCGTCACCGCGCTGCTGCCGTGGCTGGTCGACCGGGTCGTCGGCCTGCTGCGCGGCGGCCCGGTGCCCTGGCAGCTGGCCGTCCGCCGCCTCCAGCTCAGCAGCGGCCCGGCGACCCGCGCGGTCAGCGGCATCACCGTCGCGCTGGCCGGGGCGATTGCCATCCACATGCTGATGACCGGTATGCAGGGCGGGTTCGCCGCCGCCTACGCCAAGTCCGGGCGACTGCCGCAGATCACTTACTGGGGCAGTGCCCAGAGCTGGCCGGAGACCGAGCGGGCGCTCTCCGCGCTGCGCGCCACTCCCGGGGTCACCGATGCCCGCGGCGTCATCAGCATCATCGCCGGCGGGATGCCCACCCCGGGCCAAGACCCCAGCCGCGACCTCTCCGTGAACGTCGCCGTCGGCAGCTGCACCGAGCTGCGCAAGCTGGCCGCGCTGCCGTCCTGCCGGGACGGCGACGTCTTCCTCACCGACGCCAACGCGCGCGCCTCCCTCAAGGAGAGCGGCCCCGTCCCCGGCACCCTCCTCGACCTCAACCAGCGGCGCAGTCACGACGATCAGCGCCACACCCCCGCCCCCTGGACGATCCCGACGGACGCCCGCGCCGCCAAGCTCCTCCCGGTCGACGACGGCCGCCCCGTCTACTACGACCTGCTGCTGACCCCCTCGATCCTCGACTCGGCCCGGTTCGTCGAGCCGAACGTGCAGATGCTCGTCCGCTTCGACCGCGGCACCCCCGACGTGCTCGAACACATCCGCAACACCGCGGCCCGGATCAACCCCGCGATGTACGAGGGCTCCTCCTTCGACAACCCGCACGACGCGCAGTACGGCGGCATCCGCAACGCGCTCTTCATCGGCGCCGTGGTCACCCTGCTCCTGATCGGCGCGGGCCTGATCATCTCCACCGTCGAGCAGCTCTACGAGCGCCGCCGACTGCTCTCCACCCTCGACGCGTACGGCACCCGCCGCGCCACCCTCGGCTGGTCCGTGCTGTGGCAGACCGCCCTCCCGGTCGTCCTCGGCCTGGGCCTGGCGCTCGCCTGCGGCCTGTCCCTGGGCTCGCTGCTGCTCGGCATCATCGGCCACGGGGTGGTCGTCGACTGGCCGGTGGTCGCCGGCATGGTCGGCATCGGCGGCGCCGTCATCCTCTTCGTCACCGCGCTGAGCCTGCCGCCCCTGTGGCGCATGATGCGGCCCGACGGCCTGCGCACGGAGTGAGGCGTCCCCCATCGAACGAACATTTTCGTACGGGACGGGGACGGCCGTCTCTGCCTACGATGATGGCCTCGACACCAGCCACTAGGAGGCGCCATGTCTGCCGCAGCGGTCGAGCACCCCTGTGACGGTAAGCCACCGACTCTGCTCGACGAGGCCGAGAGGCTCGCTGAGCGGAACCCCGGCTATCGAATCGAGATCCTCGGGGGAGTAATCACCGTGACCCCACCGCCCGACGGCCCCCACGGACTGTCGCTGACCGACCTCACCTTTGCCTTCGCCCCCTTGCACGGTGGCGGATCTCACGTGATCCAAGGCATCGGTCTGTGGCTCCCAAGCGGCCCGTACGACTTCGCAGTACCGGATCTGGCAGTCGTCGATGCTGACTTCAGGGATCACCTAATCGAGAACAACTGTTATTCCCCCGATGTCTTCCGCATGGCGCTTGAGGTCACCTCGTCCAACTACAACTCTGACCTCAAGATCAAGGTCGCTGCCTACGCCAACGCCAAGATTCCGGTGTACGTGATCGTCGACCGCAAGCACGAGCGCCTGCACGTCCTGCAAGACCCCCTCGCCAACGAATACGGCCAACACCGCCTTTACGCCCCGGGCGAGCAAGCCACTCTCCCCGGCTCCATCGGCGACGCCGAAGTCACGCTCGACGTCGCAGCGATCCTCGAAGCCGCCCACCCCTAGGGCGTCAAGCGCTCACAACCCGCACCGGCAACCCCCGCATGGCCCCCCGCAACGCCCGTGCGAACTCCTCGAATTCGGGCTGTCGCGCCGAGCCACTGCGCATCGCCAGGGCGATCCGCCTGGCCGGCGCCGGGTCCGCGAAGTAGCCCGTCGTCAGCAGGTCGTTGCGGGCGGTCTCGACCCGAAGTGCCGTACGCGGCAGGAGCGTTACGCCCAGCCCGCCGGCCACCAGCTGCACCAGCGTGGAGAGCCCGGCCGCGCTCGTCGTCACCGGCGCGTTCTCGTCCCGCCCCGCCTCCCGGCAGACGTCGAGCGCCTGATCGCGCAGGCAGTGCCCCTCGTCCAGCAGCAGCAGATCGAGCTCCTTCAGCGCCGCGCGCGGGATGTCGCCGCGACCGCCGAGCCAGTGGTCCTGGGGCGCGACCAGCACGAAGTCCTCGTCGAACAGGGGGATTTCGGTGACCTGGGGAACGCCGAGCGGCACCGCGAGCAGCAGCAGATCGAGCCGGCCGTGCGCCAGACCGTCCAACAGCGAGGCGGTCTGCTCCTCATGGACCTGGAGGTCGAGGTCGGGATAGGTGTCGTGGACCAGCCGCAGGACGGTGGGGAGCAGATACGGGGCGACGGTGGGGATGACGCCGAGCCGGAGCACGCCGGTGAAGGGCGCGCGGGCCGCCTCCGCCTCCTCCAGCAGCGCGCCGACCGCGTCCAGCACCGTACGGGCGCGGGCCGCCACCCGCTCCCCCGCCGGCGAGAGCAGCACCTTGCGGGTCGTACGCTCCAGGAGCTGCACGCCCAGGGTCTCCTCCAGCGCGGCGACGGCGCCGGAGAGCGCGGGCTGGCTCATGCCGATCTCGGCCGCCGCCTCCCGGAAGTGCAGGTGCTCGGCGACCGCGACGAAGGCCCTCAGCTGGGCCAGGCTGGGCTGACGGGTCCGTCCGCCGGGACTCGTAGGAGAAGCCACTGATAACCACCTCCGATCAACATCCACAAGTCTAACTATTTCCCTGATCAATGCCTCCTGTGGCACTGTGGATCCCGTCCAAGCCTCAAGGAAAGACCAGAAAGACCCCATAGGGGACTTTCTTGCAACAAGGAGAGCGCGTGCTCACTGTCGGTGACAAGTTCCCCGAGTTCGACCTGACCGCCTGCGTCTCGCTGGAGAAGGGCGCGGAGTTCGAGCAGATCAACCACAAGACCTACGAGGGCAAGTGGAAGATCGTCTTCGCCTGGCCCAAGGACTTCACCTTCGTGTGCCCGACCGAGATCGCGGCCTTCGGCAAGCTGAACGACGAGTTCGCCGACCGTGACGCCCAGGTCCTCGGCTTCTCCGGCGACTCCGAGTTCGTGCACCACGCCTGGCGCAAGGACCACCCGGACCTGACCGACCTGCCCTTCCCGATGCTGGCCGACTCGAAGCACGAGCTGATGCGCGCCCTGGGCATCGAGGGCGAGGACGGCTTCGCGCAGCGCGCCGTCTTCATCGTCGACCAGAACAACGAGATCCAGTTCACCATGGTGACCGCCGGCTCCGTCGGCCGTAACCCCAAGGAGGTCCTGCGGGTCCTGGACGCCCTGCAGACCGACGAGCTGTGCCCCTGCAACTGGAGCAAGGGCGAGGACACCCTGGACCCGGTCGCCCTGCTGGCTGGTGAGTGACACCCATGTCCCTCGATGACCTGAAGTCCGCGGTTCCGGACTACGCCAAGGACCTGAAGCTGAACCTCGGTTCGGTGATCGGCAACTCCGATCTGCCGCAGCAGCAGCTGTGGGGCACGGTGCTCGCCTGCGCGATCGCCTCGCGCTCCCCCAAGGTGCTGCGCGAGCTGGAGCCGGAGGCGAAGGCCAACCTCTCCGCCGAGGCGTACACCGCCGCCAAGTCGGCCGCCGCCATCATGGCGATGAACAACGTCTTCTACCGGACGCGCCACCTGCTCTCCGACCCGGAGTACGGCAACCTGCGCGCCGGTCTGCGGATGAACGTCATCGGCAACCCCGGCGTGGACAAGGTCGACTTCGAGCTGTGGTCGCTCGCCGTCTCCGCCATCAACGGCTGCGGCATGTGCCTGGACTCGCACGAGCAGGTGCTGCGCAAGGCCGGTGTCGAGCGCGAGACGATCCAGGAGGCCGTCAAGATCGCGGCGGTCCTCCAGGCCGTCGGCGCCACCCTGGACTCCGAGGCGGCCCTCGCCGAGTGAACCTCGTCGAGTAGGCCAGCCGAGGCGGGCGCCCTCCGACGCCCGGTCGTCTGACGCAAAGACCCCCGCGGACCTCGTGTCCGCGGGGGTCTTTGCGTGCGGGCCGTGGGCCCTCGGGTCAACTCCTAGGTCCTGTCCGAGGGGTGTTCGGGGTGGCGCGGCGGCGGGGTCGGGGCCACCGCCATCGCGGTCGCACCGCGCGGCGGCACCGTCATCCGCAGCGCCCGCTCCTGCGAGTACGCCCGCAGATAGCCGACGACGGTGTTGGTGACGGCCACCAGCGGAACGGCCACCACCGCGCCGCCGATGCCGGCGATCAGGCTGCCCGCGGCCACCGAGAGGATCACCGCCAGCGGATGCACCCGCACCGCCCGGCCGAGGATGAACGGCTGGAGCACATGGCTCTCGATCTGGTTCACCGCCAGCACCACCGCCAGCACCAGCAGCGCCGTGAACACCCCGTCGTGCCCCGCGACCAGCGCGACCACGCACGCCAGCGCGCCCGAGACCACCGCGCCGATCAGCGGGATGAACGCGAAGAGGAAGACGAAGACGGCGAGCGGCACGGCGAGCGGCACGTCGAGGAAGTAGAGCCCGATGCCGATGAAGAAGGCGTCGATCAGGGCGACCAGGACCGTGCCGCGGATGTATGCGGTCAGCGTCCGCCAGGCGCGCGGCCCGGCGCCGGCCACCCCCGGACGGGCCTCGGCCGGGACCAGCTTGAGGAACCACTCCCAGATGCGCCGGCCGTCGTAGAGCAGGAACAGCGTGGTGAACATCGCCAGCACGATGCCGGTGAACATCTCCAGGACGACCGTGACGCCCTCCAACCCGGCGGACGTTATGGCCTCGGTGTTGGCACCGACCGCGTCCTGGAGGTTCTTGGCGATGTGGTTGATCTGGCTCTCGGTCACATGGAACGGGCTCTTCAGCAGCCAGCCCTTGAGCTCGGTGATGCCCTCCTGGATGCGGCTGGACACCGAGTCGATGTTGCCCTGGACCTGCCACACGACGAACCAGCCGACCAGGCCCATCACCACGAAGCCGCCGATGAACGTCAGCGCACTGGCCAGCCCGCGCGGCACGTTGCGCTGGCGCAGCCACGCCACGGTGGGCTGGAGCAGCGCCGTGATCAGCAGCGCGGCGACGAAGGACAGCACCACCAACGAGACGGCGGTGATCGCCTTCGCCAGCACCCACACGGTGCCGGCCAGCACCAGAAGCCGCCAGCCGGCCTCGGCCGCGACCCGCACGCCCCAGGGCACCGCGGCCACCGGGTCCGGGCGGGCGGCAACGGCCGGCGCGTAGGCGGGCGGTGCGGGGACCGCGCCCGGCGACCGGACGGCGGCGGTGGCCGGCGCCGGCTCCTCCGCCTCCCGCCGCGGCACGTCAGGCCCGCCCGCACGCCCACCGTCGACGTCGTCCACAACGGTCACGGGGGCCGCGGGAGTCACGGGCGGTGTCGCAGGAGGCGCAAGGGGCATGGGGGGCGCGGCGGGCGCGGCGGGCACCGCCTCCGGCGGCCACGTGGCCGTCGCGGTGCGCCCGCCCGGAGCGTCACCGCCCGCGGGGTGCTCCGTCGGGGCGCCGGCCACCGGGGTGCGCAGCACGTCCCGGTCCACGTGCCCGGCGTACCCGAGCTCTTCCCGTTCGGCGGCCTCCGCCGCGGCCTCCGCGCGGCGGCGCTGTTCCTCCAGCCGCTGCGAGAGCCGCGTCAGGCCGGCGCCCAGGCCGCCGACCCACTGAGGCAATCTGGACATGTCGCTTCCTCTTCCCCGCCCTTACCGCCATCTGACGTCACGACGTTACCTGGGCCCGGACGCGCGAAACCCCCGACGCGTCGCGTTCGGGGGTTTCTCGGCGCTGGGGTACGGCCCGGGGACGGCCTAGTACCAGCTGTTGGCCTGCCAGAACGACCAGGCACCGCAGGGGCTGCCGTACCGGCTGTTCATGTAGTTCAGGCCCCACTTGATCTGGGTGGCCGGGTTGGTCTGCCAGTCGGAGCCCGCGGAGGACATCTTCGAGCCCGGCAGGGCCTGCACCAGTCCGTAGGCGCCGGAACCGGCGTTGGTGGCGCGGTAGTTCCAACCGGACTCCCGCGTCACGATGTTGCTGAAGCACTGGAACTGGTCGGACGCGATCATCTGGCGGGCCATCGCCTGGGTCTCGGCGATGGTGTAGGAAGCCTTGGCGACGAAGTCCGTGGCATCGCGGACGGCCGAACGGGAGGCGGCCTGCGCCTTTTCGCGCTCCTTGGCCTCCTTCTCCGCCTTCGCCTTGTCCGCGGCGTCCTTCTTGTTCTGCGCGGTCTCCGCGGCTGCCTTACGGGCCGACTCCTGCGCGGACTTGAGTGCCGCCACGTCCGCCTGGGTGGACGCCGAGTCTGCCTGCTGCGTCAGCGACGCCGTCTGCACCTGGGCCTGCTGGCCCGCGGGGATGTCGGCGATCGTCGCGTCGACTGCCGTGGCCTCGGTGTTGTTGACCGATGCCTGGCTGCCCGATGCGACGCCGACCACGGCGCCGACGGTGGTGACCGCGGTGGCGGACGCCACTGCGAATCCCCGGACCGAGATCCGGCTCACACGCTTTCCTTCCAGCATCGCCCGCATAGGTGACCTCGCGGACGCAATCGTGCCCCTGGCGCTGGCCTCCCCTTGTTCCGGCCCCTGTTGAGCGGAGGCGCCGGCTGGTCACGGGAGGCACTGGCCCGGTGGGTCCCCCTCTCGGGGGTCCGCGTGATGCTCGGGCGGCATACGGCAACTCGCTATGAAATTCGGGTCATCCATGCGCCCCGGAGGGCGCGTCTGGGCCGTATGCGGGGCCTGACAGGACCCAGACTTTGCCCGAACGGCCCGCCGGGAAGCAATTCCCCACCGGGTGTGAAAGCTCACACCTCGTTTGTCCCTGGGGATTTGGGGATATCCGAGCGCACAGCAGCGCCGCCCGGCTAAGCTCCTTCGCTTCGCCGGGCGGCGCACCGCTTTACAACCGGTCAGATCCTGCCGTCCTCCAGCATTTCGGTCACCAGCGCGGCGATCGGCGACCGCTCGGAGCGGTTGAGCGTGACGTGGGCGAAGAGCGGATGCCCCTTCAACTTCTCGACCACGGCGACCACTCCGTCGTACCGCCCGACCCGGAGGTTGTCGCGCTGCGCGACGTCATGGGTCAACACCACCCGGGAGTTGGCCCCAATCCGGGACAACACGGTCAACAGCACGTTCCGCTCCAGCGACTGGGCCTCGTCCACGATCACGAACGCGTCGTGCAGCGACCGGCCGCGGATGTGGGTCAGCGGCAGCACCTCCAACATCCCGCGGGACACCACCTCCTCGATGACGTCCTTGGTCGTCACCGCGGACAGCGTGTCGAAGACCGCCTGCGCCCAGGGGCTCATCTTCTCCGCCTCGGAGCCCGGCAGATAGCCCAGCTCCTGCCCACCGACCGCATACAGCGGCCGGAACACCATCACCTTGCTGTGCTGGCGGCGCTCCAACACCGCCTCCAGGCCCGCGCACAGCGCCAGCGCCGACTTGCCCGTACCGGCCCGGCCGCCCAGCGAGACGATGCCGACCTCCGGATCGAGCAACAGGTCCAGCGCGACCCGCTGCTCGGCGCTGCGGCCGTGGATGCCGAACGCCTCCCGGTCACCGCGCACCAGCCGGACGCCGCCCTCCGGGGTGACCCGGCCCAGCGCCTTGCCGCGCTCGGACTGGAGCACCAGCCCGGTGTGGACGGGCAGTTCCTCCGCTCCCGCGATGTGCGCGGTCTCGGCGGCGAACAGGTCGTCCACCTGCTCGGCGGGCAGGGCGAGTTCGGCCATGCCGGTCCAACCGGAGTCGGTGATCGCCAGCTCGGCGCGGTACTCCTCGGCCACCAGCCCCACCGAGGACGCCTTGATGCGCATCGGCAGGTCCTTGGAGACGACCGTGACGTCGTACCCCTCGGCCTGGAGGTTGCGGGCGACCGCGAGGATCCGCGAGTCGTTGTCGCCGAGCCGGCTGTGCCCGTTCAGGAAGGCGGCGGGCAGCAGTCCCGGGTCGGAGTGGTTGAGCTCGACCCGGAGCGTCCCGCCGAGCTCCCCGATGGGGAGGGGGGCGTCCAACCGCCCGTACTCCACCCGGTACGCGTCCAGCCGGCGCAGCGCCTGCCGCGCGAAGTACCCGAGTTCGGGATGGTGCCGCTTGGCCTCCAACTCCGTGACCACGACGACCGGGAGCACCACCTCGTGCTCGTCGAAGCGGGACATGGCAGCCGGATCCGCCAACAGGACGCTGGTGTCGAGGACATAGGTGCGCCGGTCGCTCTCACGGCGCTTCTTGCTGTTCACCACGGGTGGACGAACCCCCTCGGATGAGGTCGGGGTGCGACGACGTCGCCGGGGACAGGACCGGGTTCAGGCCGCGCTGCGCGGGCCGAACGCCGGCCCTCCGCGTCGTCCGTGCGGTACGCACGATCGTCCGTGATGCGCAAAGGGCCTCCCGGGCGGACGACCCCATGCCGTCCGCTGAGAACCGGCGCCCATGGCTTGTTCGTTCCGGGCACCGACCTGCCAGGGATATTCCCTCCAACCCCCGCCCCCATGCCACGGCATATGACACACACTCGATGAACCTTTGGTTACGGGTACCCGCTGACCGGCGAAAAGGCGGACGCCCCACACAACGGGCCCCAGCGCGGCGCCCGGAGGCACCCCGGGCGGACACCCAACGGAGGGGGCGTCAGGAAGGCGCCGTCAGCACGTTGAGGGCGCGCCCCGGGGCACGATCCCGACGACGACCAGGCCATCGCGCCCCACCCGCCCATGGCCGGAACCCACCCCGAAAGTTGGCCGGATCGCACCCCGCAATCTGGCCGGAAGTCATCCTTCCGCTACCGGCCTCCGACCGGGAATGGGCGAACCCGGCGCCACTGGGGCGGGCGTTGGGCCGCCCCTACGGAGCGAAGGAACCCCCGACGACTTTTGCGACCTTCAACTCCCGGACGGTCTGCCGAGGTTGGGTCCGGAGGTCCGGAGGTCCGGAGTTGGGGCGGGGGCCGGCCGATCCGCCCCCATCCCCGCTAAATAGGGCCCTAGAAGCCGAAGCGACGGTGGCGGGCCGCGTAGTCGCGCAGCGCCCGCAGGAAGTCGACCTTCCGGAACGCCGGCCAGAAGACCTCGCAGAAGTAGTACTCCGAATGAGCGCTCTGCCAGAGCATGAAGCCCGACAGCCGCTGCTCACCGCTGGTGCGGATCACCAGGTCCGGGTCGGGCTGGCCACGGGTGTAGAGGTGCTCCGAGATCAGGTCGATGTCGACGATCTCGGCCAGCTCCTCGAAGCTGGTGCCGCGCTCGGCGTGCTCCAGCAGCAACGACCGCACCGCGTCCGCGATCTCCTGCCGACCGCCGTAGCCGATCGCGACGTTGACGAGGACGCCCTTGTTGTCGACGGTGCCCTGCTCGGACTCCTTGAGCACCCGCTGGGTCGCGTCGGGCAGCAGGTCGCGGTTGCCGACGTGGTGCACCCGCCAGCGGCCGTCCGCGGCGAGGTTGCGCACGGTGTTCTCGATGATCCCCAGCAGCGGGGTCAGCTCGGACTCCGGGCGGTCGAGGTTGTCGGTCGACAGCAGCCAGAGCGTGACGACCTCCACGCCGGTCTCCGCGCACCAGCCCAGCAGTTCGTCGATCTTGGCCGCGCCCGCGAGGTGGCCCTGCTCGGTGGACAGGCCGTCGGCCCGGGCCCAGCGCCGGTTGCCGTCGAGGATGACGCCGATGTGCTTGGGCACCTGGGTGTGGTCCAGGCGACCCTCCACCCGGCGTGCGTACAGCCGGTAGACGAGATCGCGCAGCGCCGGCGGATATGGGATGCGCATCCCGGAAGATCGCAGCATGTGTGGTCCAGCCCCTCCGTGCCGATGGCCATCGCCCCGTCGCGTAAGGGGGCAACTTTACTTCTCGGCTGTCTCGGCAGCCCAATCGGTGTGTCACAAGTACGTGATAGGGAGAGCTTCATGACCACTGGCACTGACTACCGCGCCGCGGATTCCCGCTATGCGTCCATGGAGTACCGGCGTACCGGCCGCAGCGGCCTCAAACTCCCCGCCATCTCCCTCGGACTCTGGCACAACTTCGGGGACGATCGCACCCTCAGCTCGCAGCGGGCCATTCTGCGTCGCGCCTTCGACCTGGGCGTCACCCACTTCGATCTGGCCAACAACTACGGCCCGCCGCCCGGATCCGCCGAGCTGAACTTCGGAAAGATCTTCGCGCAGGACTTCCGCGGCTACCGCGACGAGCTGATTCTCTCGACAAAAGCCGGATATCTGATGCACCCCGGCCCTTACGGCGAATGGGGCTCCCGGAAATATCTGCTCTCGTCGCTGGACGCCTCCTTGCAGCGGATGGGCGTCGATTACGTCGATATCTTCTACTCGCACCGCTTCGATCCGGACACCCCGCTGGAGGAGACGATGGGCGCCCTGGCGTCCGCCGTCCAACAGGGCAAGGCGCTCTACGTCGGCGTCTCCTCCTACAACGCGGAACAGACCCGCGAGGCGGTGCGCATCCTGCGCGACATGGGCATCCGCCCCCTGATCCACCAGCCGTCCTACTCCATGATCAACCGCTGGATCGAGGACGACGGCCTGCTGGACGTGCTGGCCGACGAGGGCATGGGCTGCATCGCCTTCGCCCCGCTCGCCCAGGGCATGCTCACGGACAAGTACCTCAACGGCATCCCCCAGGGCTCCCGCGCCGCCCAGGGCAAGTCCCTCGACCCCGACCTCCTCACCGACGAGGTCCTGGGCCGCCTCCGCGGCCTCAACGACATCGCGGCCCGCCGCGGCCAGTCGCTCGCCCAGCTCGCCCTGAACTGGGTCCTGCGCGACCCCCGCATGACCTCCGCCCTGATCGGCGCCAGCAGCGTCGCCCAGCTGGAGGCCAATATCGCGGCCCTCGACGCGCCCCCGATCACCGACGCCGAACTGACCGAGCTCGACGCCCTCGCCCACACCACCGAGGGCGTGAACATCTGGGCCCGCCGCTGACCTGACTCCTGGCCCGCGGGTGCGGATGCGTTGCGGGGTCCGGCCGGTGGGGGCTGGCGCCTGACGGGTCCGCCCGGTGGGGGTTAGCGCCTGGTGGGTTCCGCCCGGCGCCCGCGGGTTCCGCCCGGTGGGGGCTGGCGCTTCGCGGGTTCTGCCCGGTGGGTGGGGCCGGAGGGGCTGTCCCGGGGTACTCCCCCAGCCTTCGGCCGGGAGGTGCCCCCGCGGTGCGGGCGCCTCTGGTCAGTCAAATGACGCATACCCGGGGCTTTGCTCCAGATCCTGCGGGCGCACCCCGGGACATCCCCTCCGGCCCGCGCCGTTGCCGACTTTCCGCCGGTGGGAGGCGGACGGCTCCAGCCGCGAACCTCTGCATTTCGCCGTGGCGGCTTGGGGGAAAAGAAAAGCGGGCCGGTCCGTGGGGGGGGATACGGACCGGCCCGAGGGGGGGGCTTCCACCATAACCCCGCGGGAGGAGTGGTTTGTGCATCGTGGGGTGGCCGGCGTGGCTTGGGGTGGGGTGGAGGGCTTCAGGGGGCCGCGGGGGCGGCCAGGAGGAGGGCGCAGAAGGCTCCGGTGATCATGAAGGGGCCCAGGGGCATGGTCGTGCGGCGCTCGACGCGGCGGACCAGGAGGAGGAAGGCCGCGTAGAGGGCGCCGAGCAGGATGCCGGCGGCGCCGCCGGTGATCAGGGTGGGCCAGCCGTACCACCCGAGGGCCGTCCCCAGGCCGAGTGCCAGCTTGACGTCGCCGAGGCCGAGGGCGGAGGGGTTGAGGAGGCAGGGCAGCAGGTAGCAGGCGGCGAGGGTCGGGCCGGCCAGGAGGGCGCGTAGCCAGGTTTCGGGGGTGTGGGTGAGGGCGCCGACGGTGCCGAGGGCGAGGGCGGCGGTCGCGGCCAGGGGCAGGGTGAGGACGTCGGGGAGGCGCCGGACCCGGTGGTCGACGAGGGTCAGGAGGACGGCTACCGGGGTGAGCAGGAGCCAGGCGGCGAGTTCGGGGCGGGGGCCGGTGGCGGTGGCCAGGGCGGCGCAGGCGAGGGCGGTGACCGTGGCGGTGGGGAGTGCGGAAGGGCCGTACGGGGCGCGGCAGTTGGGGCAGTGGGCGGGGCCCAGCCAGCCGCGGGCCGGGCCGGTGAGGGCGTGGCCGGCGGGGCAGTGGGCGCGCCAGTCCTCGTCGGGTGTCACGGAGAGCCGGTGGGCGGGGCGCGGGAGGAGGAGTCCGGTGGCGGCTCCGTAGGCGGCGGCGAGGGCGATCAGGGCGACGGGCACGGGTCGACCCTAGGGCCTGGCCCGGGTGTCTGGGGCGGTGCATCGTGAGGTGCCAAAGTGGCCTGATAGGGGGGTTCTTGGGGGGGTGGCGGCCCGTGGGTCCTTGGGTGCGGTGGTTGATACAACTGCGGGTATGGGGAGTTGGGTGGACGGGCGGGGCGTTCTGGTGGTGGCGGACGTCGAGGTTCCGGTGGAGGTCGCGGCGTCGTATCGGGCGCGGACGCGGGGGCTGTTGGGGCGGGGCGGGATCGTGGGGGCGTTGTGGCTGACGCCGGCGAGCGGGGTGCACACGTTCGGGATGCGGTTCGCCATCGATGTGGCGTATGTGGACCGGGAGTTGGTGGTGGTGGACGTGTGCACCCTGCGGCCGGGGCGGATGGGGCGTCCGCGGTGGCGGGCCCGGCACGTGGTGGAGGCGGAGGCCGGGGCGTTGGCGCGGTGGGGGGTTCGGCGGGATGTGCAGCTTCGGGTGTGGGGGGTTGGTGGTTCTTAGGCGTCGATCAGGGTGGGGGGTGCGGGGGTGGGCGGGGTGGTGCGGGTGGGGCGTTGGAGGGTTGCGGCGTAGGCGGTGGCCAGGAGGGCGAGGAGGCCGGTGGCGGCGCCTACCCAGGCGACGGAGGGCAGGCCGAGGCCGGCGTTGATGGTGAGGCCGCCGAGCATGGGGGTGAGGGTGATGCCGACGTTGAAGGCCGAGGTGTTGACGGCGGGGGCGAGGGTGGGGGCGTCGGGGGCGAGGCGGAAGACCCGGGACTGCAGGACCGGGTTGGTGACGTAGGCGGTGAAGCCGAGGACGGCGACCAGGGCGAGGGCGGCGGGGAGTTGGTCGGCGGTGAGGGCCAGGGCGGCGGAGGCGAGGGTGAGGACGGCGGTGCCGAGGGCGAGGGTGCGCAGGGGTGCGGTGTCGGCGTAGCGGCCGCCGATGGTGACGCCGGCCAGGCCGCCGATGCCGTAGAGGGAGAGGACGACCGGGACCCAGGCGGCGGGCAGCCCGGTGACGTCGGTGAGGAGCGGGGCGAGATAGCTGAAGGTGACCACGCCGGCGCCGAAGGTCAGTGCGGTGATGAGGAAGGAGAGCCAGAGTTGGGGGCGGGCCAGGCCAGTCAACTCGCGGCGGATGGAGGGGGTTGGGGCGGCGTCGGGGGTGGTGCGGGTGGCGGGGAGGACGGCGAGGAGGGTGAGGGCGCTGAGGACGGTGAGGGCGGCGACCGCCCAGAACGCGGCGCGCCAGCCGGCGTGTTGACTGAGGACCGTGCCGGCGGGCACGCCGACGACGGTGGCGAGGGTGAGTCCGGTGCCGACGACGGAGAGTGCCCGGCCCTTGGCCTCGGGCGGCGCGAGGGCGACGGCGGTGGCGGCGGCCACGGCCCAGAAGCCTGCGTAGGCGACGGCGCTGACGATGCGGGTGGCGAACAGGACGCCGTAGCCGGGGGCGAGGGCGCCGATCACATGGCCGGCGACGAAGGCCAGTTGGAAGGCGATGAGGGCGGTGCGGCGTGGGACGCGGAGGGTGGCGACGGCGAGCACGGGGGCACCGAGGACCATGCCGATGGCGAACGCGGAGACCAGGAGGCCGGCGTCGGGGATGGAGACGCCGAGGTCGGTGGCGATGTTGGGGAGCAGGCCGGAGAGCATGAACTCGGAGGTGCCCTGGGCGAAGATCGCCAGGCCGAGCAGATGGACGGCGAGGGGCATGGGATCCCGGATTTCCTTGAGGGTTGGGGGTGCGTGCGGTGGCTGTGGAGGTGCGTTTTCGTTTTGGATTGATTGGTTCAAAACTGAGGCAGAATGAGGGTGCGCCGGTAACCATGGTGCGGCGATGGGGAGTTGAGGTGTTGGCCCGGCGGGCTAGAACGCCGTGAGGGTGGCGTCGGCGACGCGTTCCAGGGCGGGGCGGTCGACGCCGGCGCGGGCCGAGACGCGGAGGCCGCCGACGGCGGCGATGAGGAGGTGGGCGAGGGTGCGGGCGTCCTTGTCGGGGGCGATGTCGCCGTCGCGCTGGCCGGATTCGATCACCGCGCGGATCATCTCCAGGCGGATACCGTAGTCCCGTTCGAGGGTGGTGGCCACCGCGGGGTCGTGGGCGGCGACCTCGATGGCGGTGTTGACGACGAGGCAGCCGCGGCCGTCGGGGTGGCGGGTGAACTCCTCGTCGATGATGCGCTGGAGGAGGGCGCGGAGCCGCTGGCGGGCGGTGCGGGTGTCGTCGTCGAGGAGTTCGCCGAGCTCGGCGTTCTTGCGCTCCATGTAGCGGGACAGGGCGCGCTCGAAGAGGTCGTGCTTGCTCTTGAAGGTGTTGTAGATGCTGCTGCGCCCCAGGCCGGTGGCCTCGCACAGGTCCTGGGTGGAGGTGGCTTCGTAGCCGGCGGCCCAGAACGCCTCCATCGCGGCGTCGACCGCCCGCCCCTCGTCGAACTTCCTGGGTCGGGCCATGGGGGAACGCTAACACTTATTGGATCGGTCGGTCCAATACTGGGGGCCCGGTGCTGGTTCCCTGGGGGGCGTCCGGTCAGCCGCCGTTGCGGGGGAAGCTGACCTCGACGCGGCGGTTCTTGCGGCGGCCGGCCTCGGTGCTGTTGTCGGCGATCGGGTACTGCTCGCCGTAGCCGCGGGTCTGGAAGCCGACCGACGAGCCGAGATCGACGGCGAGTTCGCGCTGGACGGCGTTGGCGCGCTGCTTGGACAGGACCAGGCCGTGCGCGGCGGAGCCGAGGTTGTCGGTGAAGCCGAAGACCTTGAGGGTGGTGGCGTGCTGCTTGCGGACCTCGTCGGCGATGGCGCTGATCCGGCCCAGCGCGTCGGTGGAGAGCGCGGCACTGTCCTTGCTGAAGAGGACCTCGGCCTGGAGCGCGAAGGTGACGTTGTCGTTGGTGTCCTGGCGGCGCTCGGAGCCGTCGTCGGTCTCGACGATGGACTTGATGTTGAGGACCTTGGGCGGGGCCAGCTTGGCGCCCTGGACCATCCGCAGGCGGGGGTTGGTGGGGTCGATGTGGACCGGCGCGGCGGTGTCCTCGGTGATGCCCGGTGGGTCGGCGTGGGCGGCGGGGGCGGTGAGGGCGACGGTCAGCAGGAGCGCGGCGGTGGCCGTAACGGCCGTTCGGGAGGCGGTCATCGCGGGCGGCTCAATCGGTGATCTTGACGGTGGCCGGCGGCATGGTGGGCAGCTGGAAGTCGACCTCGGTCACCTTGGCGGGCGGGGCCGGGAACTGCGCGAAGATGGGCCGGCTCTGGCCCGGTAGCAGTCCGCTCAGGCCCGTCGTACAGAGGCATTCGCCGTTGGTGTCGCGGAGCACCAAGTAGCGCTTCTTGCCGGCCTTGTCGACGAGGGTGGCGCCGGAGATGGACGAACGGGACTTCAGCTCGGTCTCGTTGGAGCGCCAGTCGATGGCGTTGAAGGCGCGGGTGCCGTGGTTGGTGACGGTGCCCTCGACGGTGACGAAGCCGCCGGAGTCGCGGGCGGCGGAGTGCAGGGTGACGTCGACGCCGTCGGGGCCCTTCATCTCGCCGATGACCTTGTTGGCGTCGGCGGCGGGGGTGCCCGGGTCGTTGCCGTCGGGGGTGGCGCTGTGGGCGGCGGGTTTGTCGTGGTCCGGTGCGGGCGCCCCGCTGTCGCCGCCCCCGCAGCCGGTCGCCAGGAGGGCCAGGCCGACCGCGCTCGCCGTGACGGCCGCTCCCCTGGCGGCCTTCGTGGTGCGCCGAATGCTCATTGGATGCGTTCCTTCGGTGAGAGGGGTCGGAAGGTCGATCAGGGGGCGGCGAGGTCCGGTGGGGGGGTGCGGGGTCCGGGAGGGGGTGGGGGTTACCGGGCCAGGCGGACGGAGAACAGGGCGGCGGCCGGGGGGAGTTCCGGGAGGTGGTCGAGGTCGAGCGGGAAGCCCTTGCCGTCGCAGGTGAGGGTGTGCGGTGCGGGCGGGTGGCCCTTGCCGTCGCCGGAACTGGGGGTGGGGGTGGGAGCGGTGGGGTGCGGGGAGGGGGTGCCGTCGGGCGGGGCGAGGGTGCAGCGGGGGGTGACGATCGCCGTGGCCCGGGCCGCGGCGTGGGTGCGTCCGGTGCCGGGGATGACCGAATCGCCCACGGCGTGGCGAGAGGTGACGGTGACCGCGAAGGAGGTCGGCCAGGAGTCCGGGGTGCAGGACGTCACCGCGGCGTCGTTGCGCCCGGCGAACCAGGTGGCGCTCTGGCAGGCGGTGTCGGAGGGCGCGCCGCGGCCGTCCAGGAGCGCTGCCCAGGCGGCCGGGTCGGTGGCGTCGGTGCCGTCGCGCAGCCCGGCGAGGACGCCCTTGCGCAGCTCGTCGCGGTACTTCTGGCCGGCGGCCAGGGCGGCCGCGTCGGCGGCGGTCTGGGCGCCGTTGCGGGTGGCGGCCGCCTGGCCGACGGCGAAGAAGGCGAGCGCGAGGAAGAGCAGGCCGCCGATCGCGACGAGGTAGATCGGCAGGGTCTGCCCGGCATCGCGCCGGTGGCGGCGCGCGTCGGTGGGGGCCGGCACGGGCGGGGTGTGGGGGGCTAGATCCCGACGACGTCGGAGATCTTGTTGGCGATGGCGTTGGCGATCTGGCTGCCGAAGTCGGTGGTCGACAGGACCAGGACGATCGCCACGACCACCGCGATGATGCCGAGGTACTCGATCGAGGTCTGTCCCCGATCGTCGTTCCGCACGATCCGCTTCGCCATGGTCTTCCCCTCCGTGGGCCGCCGTTCCGCTCTGGTCCGGCCGGTTGGTCCCCGTGGTGCGCCCGTCCGCGCGCGGGACACGAGAAAAGTACGCCGGAACGGCCTTCCCGGAACAGGGATTCCGAACCTCATCCGAAACCACCAACGAGGGATCGGGCGCCACGTTTCGGCCATCGCACGCCACCTCGGCCACCGCCCGCCCCTCCCGACTCCCCCCGGATCGCCGCCCCTTGCGGGGCGGCCTGCCCATGCGGTCCGACCGGCGGCCGCGGTGCGGTGCGGCGGGCCGGTCGGCGCTCCCACTGTGGCACAACTCGTTGCGCCTGCGAAGGTGTTGACGGGATTGCCCGGGCGGGGACCGGTCGCATCCGGCCGGGCGGCGACAGCGGGCCGGACCGGGGCGCGGCGGGCCCGGTAGGTCATCTGCCCATCAGGGAGCCGAAGTCGGTGCCGGAGCCGAGGAAGAAACCGGCGATGAGCAGGACCATCGTGGCCGGGACCATGAACGTGGTGACGACCATGGTGGCCTTGGGAACCGCGCGGGCGGCCCGGCGGCGGGCGTTCTGGGCGTCGGTGCGGCGCATGTCGCCGGCGATCTGGATCAGCGTCTCGACGATCGGCGCGCCGAGCTCCTCGCCCTGTTGGAGGGCGGTGACGAACTGGGCGACCTGTTCGGAGTCATTGCGTTTGCGCAGTTCTTCGAAGGCGGCGCGGCGGCTGACGCCCATGTCCATCTGGCGCAGGGTGATGCGGAGTTCGTCGGCCCAGGGGCCCTCGTACTTCTCGGCGACCCGGTCCAGGGCCTGGCGGAAGCCGAGTCCGGCGCTCACCACGACGGCCAGCACGTCGAGAAAGTCCGGAAGGGTGCGCTCGATGGTGTCCTTGCGTTGCCGGATGGCGGCCCAGATGCCCACTTCCGTCCAGAAGAGGCCGAAGAGGACCATCAGGACGCCGAGGAGCGGCTGTCCCTTGAGGAACATCACCAGCGCGCCGAAGAAGCCCAGGGCGCCGTAGACGGCGCGGCGGGCGGCGTAGCGGTCGACGGTGAGGCCGGCGGGATTGCCCGCCAGGTCGATCCGGCGGCGGACCTTCGCCACCCGCTTGTCGCCCATCAGCCGTAGCACGAGCGGGGCGTAGCGCATGCCGGTGCGGTCGACGGCGGAGCCGACGGCGGTGGTGCGGGTGGCGCCGACCTCCAGGGAGAGCGCGAGGTCGGGCGGGAGGCGGGCCTCGCGGCGGTAGAGGGCGATGCCGCACGCGATGCCGGCGACCGACAGGGCGAGGGCGAGGGCCAGCACGATTGCGATTGCCATGGGTTACCGATCACCTGTACCTGGACGTCGGGGGCGGTCTCCGGCGGACTGCGGGGCCCTAGACGTCGATCTTGGAGAGCCGGCGGATGAGGAAGAAGCCGAGCCCGTAGAGGACGAAGGCCGCCACGACGGCGAGTTGGCCGAGGAAGGAAGAGGTCATCCGGTCGATGGCGCCGGGGGCGATGCGGTTCATCAGCAGCAGGGTGCCGATGCCGAGCAGCGGAACGACGTAGGCGGTGACCTGCACCTGGGAGAGCTGGGTGCGGACCTCGCGACGGGTCTCCTTGCGCTCCTCCAGGGTCTTGGTGAGGTTGCGCAGCGAGCCGACGACGGTGCCGCCGGCGCGGTTGGCGAGGACCAACGTGGTGACCAGGACGACCAGTTCGCGGGAGGGGAGGCGTTCGGCGAGCTCGCCGAGGGCGTCGTCGACGGAGTGGCCGACGGCCAGTTTGCCGGCGACCTTGGCCAGTTCCTCGCCGGCCGGGGCCTCCAGCTCCTCGGCGGCCATGGCCAGGGCGGTGCGCAGGGCGAGACCGGCCTGGGTGGCGTTGGCGAGGATGCGGGAGAGTTCGGGAAGTTGGTTGATGAACTTCTCGATCCGCTTCTGCCGCTGCCAGTTGAGGAAGGCGAACGCGGCCCAGACGGCGATGACGGCGGCGATCGGCCCGAAGAAGGGGGCGAGGACGGCCTGGGCGGCCACCCACAGGCCGATCACCGTGGCGACCATGGCGACGAAGAACTCGCCGGGGGTGACGTCCAATCCGGTGGCGGTCAGCCGGAGTTCCAGGCGGCGGCCGAAGCGGGTGGTGCGCAGGGTGCGGTCGACGGAGGGGAAGCGGCGGCGCCGGCCGGGGGCGGGGGGCGCGCCGGTGTCGTCGAGCCGGTCGACGATGGCCTGGCGTTGGGCGCGTCCGGAGGCGTAGGCACGGACGCCGGCGACGGCGAGCGCGCCGCACAGCGCGGTGGCGACGAGGGCGAGCAGGGCGAGGAGGTTCCCGCCGGTCATGACGTGGCCTTCCGGGTGGCGAGTTGGTCGTCGGTGGTGGCCACGCCGTAGGCGGGCGGGACCGGTTCGCCGGCCATGAAGAGGCGTTCGGCGACCCGGCGGGGCAGCGGGAAGTAGCGGAAGGCGCCGTGCACGACGCGGTCGGCGCCCATCGGTTCGGCCTCGAAGCGGCCGACGGTGACCAGGCGGTAGTCCTGGTGACCGCGGGAGTCCAGCAGGGCGACCTCGCTGACCCGGCGGGTGCCGTCGGCGTGCCGGGTGAGTTGGACCAGGCAGTCGACGGCGCTGTTGATCTGGTCGCGGAGCGCCTCGAAGGGGATGGCGACGTCCGACATGGAGGCCAGGGTCTGCAGGCGCATCAGGGCGTCCTCGGCGCTGTTGGCGTGGACGGTGGCCAGCGAGCCGTCGTGTCCGGTGGACATCGCCTGGAGCATGTCGAGGGTCTCGCCGCCGCGGACCTCGCCGACGATGATCCGGTCGGGGCGCATCCGCAGGGAGTTGCGGACCAGGTCGCGGATGGTGATCCGGCCCTTGCCCTCGACGTTGGGCGGGCGGGATTCCAGGCGGATGACGTGGCTCTGCTGGAGCTGGAGTTCGGCGGCGTCCTCGACGGTGATGATGCGTTCGCCGTCGGGGATGAGCCCGGAGAGGGCGTTGAGGAGGGTGGTCTTGCCGGCGCCGGTGGCACCGGAGACCACCACGTTGAACCTCGCCCGCACCAGCCCCGCCAGCAGCATCAGCAACTGCTCGTCGAGGGTGCCGATGCCGATGAGTTCGGCGAGGGTGTAGGCGCGGGGGAAGCGGCGGATGGTGAGGGTGGCGCCGTCGAGGGCCAGCGGCGGGATGATGACGTTGACGCGCTCGCCGGTGGGGAGGCGGGCATCGACCATCGGATGGGACTCGTCCACGCGGCGGTTGACGGTGGAGACGATCCGCTCGATGGTCTGCATCAGCTGCTCGTGGGAGGCGAAGCGGACGGGGACCGCCTCGACCCGGCCGTGCCGTTCGACGTAGACCCGGTCGGGGCCGTTGACCATGATCTCGGTGACCGAGGCGTCCTCCAGGAGCGGTTCGAGGACACCGAGGCCGAGGGCCTCGTCGACCACCCGGCGGATGAGCTGGGCGCGCTCGGCGGTGGACAGCACCGGGCCCTCGCGGCTGATGAGGTGGCCCAGGACGCGTTCCAGCCGGGAGCGGCGCTCGGCGGCGGTCAGCGCGGACATCTCCGCGAGGTCGATCTCCTCCAGCAGCTTGGCGCGGTAGACGGCGACGAGGTGGCCGTCCTGACGGTCCTCGCCGGCCGGTTCGGGTGCGACGATGCGGGCTTTGAGGCTCATCGCGGAGGCGCTCCTGGTGCGGTGCGGGATGGTTGCACCGGCGCTCCGGGCGCTCCTGGTGCGGTGCGGGATGGTGGCGCCGGCGCTCCGAAGGCTGCTGGTGCGGTTGCGGGGCGGGGCATGGTGGCGCTGCGGCTCGCGGAGCCGAAGTCCGCGCCGGGGAGGATCGAGGGGATGTGGACGGTGGCGGTGGCGCTGACGGTGTCGCCGGAGCCGCCGACGGTGATGGCGGCGCGGTCGGCGACCCACCTGCTGATCGCGGCCCGGCCCGCGGACGTCGGGTCGGTCCGCTGGTCGACGGGGTCCATGGCGGCGGTGCGGGCGGCGGCCCGGGCGGCGGTGCCGGCCTGTTGGACGGCGTAGGCGGCCAGGCCCAGTTGGACGGCGGCGAGGGCGACGAGCAGGAGGATCGGGAGGACGCCGAGGAACTCCAGGGAGGCGGAGCCGCGATCGCGCGCCCGAGGGCGGGGGGAGGGTCGGCGGGTCATGGGGCGGGTGCCTCCTCGGCGGCTCCGGCGGTGCCGGTGACCGTCCACGGGAAGGTGCCGGCGCCGGGGAAGAGCACCGGGACCTTGAGGTGCACGGTGGCCTTCCACAGGCCCGCCTCGGCGGTGCAGGCGGTGTTGGCGCCGTCGTGCCAGGCGCGCGGGAGTTGGCGGGTGACGGCGGTGGTGCAGGCGCCGGGGCCGCCGGCCTCGGTGGCGGTGGCGGCCCGGGCACCCCGGTCGGCGGCGTGCGCGGCCAGCACGTAGGTGTAGCCGACCAGGGCGCACTGCCAGAGCAGGACCAGGGCGACGAGGATCAGCGGGAGCAACCCGAGGAACTCGACGGTGACTTGGCCGCGGTCGCGGGCGCGGTCGCGGTCGCGGTCGCGGCCGGGGGCGCCCGGCGTCCGGCCGGGCCGTGCGGGACGCCGCATCGCTCAGCCCTCCTCGTAGGGGGCGGCCGGGTCGTACGGGCCGGGGGCGGCGGGGGCGCCGAACCGGCCGGTGGCGGGGGCGCCGGGGCCCGGGGGTGGGGTCGGCCCCTGAACCGTCCCGGGTCCGGGAGCCGCCCCGGTGGTGAGGGCCTTGCGCTTGCGCCCGGTGAGCATGGGGCGGGCGCGGTGGCCGCCGCGGGGCGGGGGTTCGGCCGGTGCGCCGGCCAGGCCCAGTTCGCCGGCGAGCGCCCACAGGGCGGCCTTGACGGTGGAGCGGGCGTCGAGATCCTGCATCCGGCCGGCGTCGACGCAGGGTTGGAGCTCCTTGAAGGCGGCGGGGATGGGGGTGCGGGCGATGCGGGTGCCGGTGGCCTTGGCGACCAGCGACGGCTGGATCTCGGTGTGGCGGGTGAGGCGGTTGACGACGGTGGTGGTGTCCTCGGCCTTGCGGATGCGCAGCCGGTCCCAGAGCCGGACCTGCCGTTTGGCGGCCCGGACGCAGACCACGTCGGGGGTGGCCACCAGCAGGGCCGCGTCGGCGAGTTCGACGGCGGCGGCGTTGGCGGACTGCATCTGGGAGCCGCAGTCGGCGATCACCACGTCGTAGCGGGAGCGCAGCGCGGTCAGGATCTGGCGGGCGGCCCGGTCGTCGACCTCCTCGCCGCGCTCGCCCTCCTCGGGCGCCAACAGCAGCCCCAGGCCGGTGTGGTGGGCGTGCACCGCGTCGTTGAGGACCCGGGCGGAGAGGTCCTGGATGCCGGCGAGGTCGACGACGGAGCGGCGGAACTGGACGTCCAGGTAGGAGCCGATGTCGCCGGATTGGAGGTCGAGGTCGACCAGGGCGACCCGGCGGCCGGCGGCCCGGGCGGCGAGGGCCAGTTGGACGGCGGTGACGGTGGTGCCGACGCCGCCCTTGGCGCCGGTGACGGTGACGAGCGTGCCGGTGGGCGCGGGCAGCGCGTCCGGGTTTCCCCCTAGGTGGACGCGCACGCCGGTGGCCCATTGGGCGGCGGCCTGCACCCGGGCGGCCAACTCCTCCTGGCTCAGCGGCAGTCCGACGATGCCGCGGGCGCCGGCGTCCATCGCGGCGGAGAACAGGGCGGGGCCGGCGTCGGCGGTGATCAGGACGACGCCGACGGCGGGGAAGCGGAGCGCCACCTCGCGGATCAGCTCCAGGGCGGGCAGCGGGCCGATCCGCTCGTGGACCAGGACGACTTCGGGGAGCGCCTGGACGGCGGCGGCCGGCCCGGCGGGCGCGGGCGCGGGCCCGTTGGCGGCCGGCGGCGGGGCGGCGCCCGGTGTGGTGGCGCCGGCGAGGGTGCTCAACAGGGTGGTGGAGTCGGCGACGGCCGGCGCCGGTTCGGCGTCGGGGAGTTGGCCAAGGAGGGCGGACAGGGCCCGGGCGGCGTCCGGGTCGCCGACTGCCGGGAGGATGCGGATGGTCACCTGGGCCTCCGGGTCACTTGTCGCCGTCGAGGGTGTAGGTGCGCTCGCCGGGCGGGATGGCGGCCTGGGTGCCGGGGGCCAGCAGGGCGAGCCGCACGTGGGAGGCGAACGACTCCGCGTAGGCGACCCGTTGGGCGTCCTGGGTGTCCAGCGCGAAGGTGATCGGGACGGCCTGGCCGGGCTGGCGGCTGGTGGCGGAGGTGCTGCCCGGGTCCTTGGCCTCCAGGGGCGTCAGCTTGCCGACGTCGATGACCTGGGCGCCGGCCACGATGACCTTGGAGACCGGCTTGTCCTCGGGGCGGCGGCCGTCGAAGGTGGCGTAGATGTTCACCCGGGAGCCGGGGTTGATCTTGCCGGCCACGCCGGTGGCGGCGTCGATCATGATGGCGATCTCCTGCTGGCCGGGCTGGAGCGCCGGCCGGTCGACGATCATGTCGTCCTGGAGCAGCGACCCCTTCTTCAAGGGGGTGACCGCGATCTTGCCGCTGACCGCGTCGAGGTGGGTCACGGCGGTGGGCGGCAGCCACCGCTGCGGGATCCTCACCTCTTCGAACTGCCCCGGATCCAGCGTTTTATAGGCCGCCACATCCGTTTTGAGCCGGTAGGCGGTCTTCTCCGCCCCGACCTTGGACTCGACGTTCCTGATCACCGACAGCACGCCGATGAAGGCGCCGACCGCACAGAGGACGGACAGGAGCAGCAGGATCACTCCGCGGCGCTGGCGTGAGTTCATGGGTGGGGGACCTCGATCGGGACGGGGGCGGGGCGGTCGGGGTGGGGTGCGGAACGGGAGCGGGCGGGGCTACGGGGCCCGCCCGCTCCGGGGCGACGAGGGGGGCTTGGGCGTCGACGGGGTCAGCGCACGGGGGCCGCCGTCCGCGCGCCGCCGGGCCGGGGGCGCAGGTCGGGGTGGCCGGGCACGTCCGGGTGGCCGGGCAGGCCGCGCAGGCCGGCCGGCGGGGGGCCGGCCGGGCGCGGGACGCCGCCGGGCGTGAACGCGGGGCCGCGGACATCGAGTTGGCCGGTTCCGGCACGGCCGGCGGGGGCGCCGCCGCGGAAGCCGGTAAGTCCTGGGGCACCGGTGACACCGGGGGCACCAGGGGCGTGCGGCGCTCCGGTGATGGGCGGTGCACCGGTGCCGCGCGGGGCGTCGGCGCGCTCCGGGACGCCGGTGATGCCGACGACCCCGGGGACGCCGGCGGGCGCGACCGGCGACAGCCCGCGCTGCCGCAGCGGCGAGCCGGACGGGTCGGGCGCGGGGGCCGGACGGGCGGCGGGCGCACCGCCGTTGGGCGCGCTCGCGGCGGGGGCGGGCGCCGGCGGCGCCCCGGCTATGGCCGCCGGTTCCCGCCCGGAGGAGCCCCCGGACCGCTCCCGGGCCAGCGGCGCCGCGCAGAACGCGCAGTGCTCGCCGATGACTTCCTGCCCACACCACGTGCACTCCGCCCGCCGCACGGACGCCACCAGGCGGCACAGCAGCGCGGGATCGGGGATGGCGGCGGCGAACTCGATCAGCTTCTGGGTGCCCCACCACCGGGCGGACTCGGTCGGCAGGTGCGCCTCGTAGACGCCCTGCACCTGCCAGGCGGGGGCGAGCGCGGAGGTGACCCAGTCGGCGGCGAGTTGACCGCGGGCGACGGCGAGTTGGGTGGTGAAGCCGGGCGGGCGGAGCCCGGCGCGGGTGCTGTGCCGGTCGAGGTGGAGTAACTGCGGCTGCGGGGTGGCCAGCACCGCGAAGTGGGTGCCGGGCAGCCAGGACTTCATGTGCGAGCGCAGGTCCACCTCGACCCGGTCCAACCCCGCGACGCTGCCGAGCAGGGCGCCGGCGTGCACGTAGTGCGCCAGCAGCCGGGCGGCGCAGGCCAGTACGCCGGGACTGAAGTCGCAGACCGACAACTGGCGCAGCTGGCGGGCGAGTACCGCGACGCCGAGCGGCGGCAGGGCGCTGGGCAGGATCGCGATCCGGTCGCTCTCCAGGACGGCACGCAGGGTGTGCAGCCGGCGGACGTGCTCCGGCGGGCAGGCGTGGGAGTACAGGACGACGAGGTGGCCGTGGCGTTCCAGGACCGCGCTGGCCTCCGTCAGGGCCTCGTCCAGCGGCTGGAGTTGCGGGGAGCGCAGGACGACCGCGGCGGGGGTGTGCCGGTCGGTCGAGGGCAGCGCGAGATCCGGGCTGGTGACTGCAATCGCGGTCGGCACGTCGCTCCCCCACTCCTTCCGGCCTCCGGCGTTCCCGGGACCGCGGATCGGCACAGCTCTGCGCCATCGGCGCCATACGCTCTGCACTTTATCCACAGAGATACGTCCCGGAGAACACGTTCTGGGCTACTCGTCTTGCCCGTTGGTCCACAGCGAAACCCCGCATACCCCTCAAGCGGCAAACATCGGAACACCCGCTTCCGACACGGCCCTTGACACCGTTTATTGGTCTGGACCACCTTGTACGGCATGCCCAGGGGCCCCTGAGCGCGCACCGGCACCACTCCCCCAACGACCCCCCACACGGAGGCAGTAGTGGTTCGCGCACGCATCACAAGAGGGACGAAGACGGGTCACCGCCGCCTGCTGGCGGGGCTGGCCGCCGCCGTGCTGGCCTCGGCCGGCCTGGTCGCCGCCGGCCCCGCGGACCCCGCCGCGGCGAGCGGCCCGGCGGCCCACGCCGCGGCCGTCCCCAAGCACGCCGTCACCGGTTACTGGCAGAACTTCAACAACGGCGCCACGGTGCAGAAGTTGAAGGACGTCGACGACGCCTACGACATCATCGCGGTGGCCTTCGCCGACACCGCCGACAAGCCGGGCGCGGTCACCTTCCACCTCGACCCGGCCGTCGGCTACTCCTCGGACAAGGACTTCAAGGCCGACATCAAGGCCAAGCAGGCGGCCGGCAAGTCGGTGGTGATATCCGTCGGCGGCGAGAAGGGCGCGGTATCGGTCAGCGACAGCGCCTCCGCGCAGAACTTCGCCGACTCGATCAACGGCCTGATGGACGAGTACGGTTTCAACGGCGTCGACATCGACCTGGAGAACGGCCTCAACTCCACCTATATGACGCAGGCGTTGAAGGCGGTGCACGCCAAGCATCCGGACGTCGTGGTGACCATGGCCCCGCAGACCGTCGACATGCTGTCGCCGCAGAACGAGTACTTCAAGACGGCGCTGGCCATCAAGGACTTCCTGACCGTCGTCAACACGCAGTTCTACAACAGCGGTTCGATGAACGGCTGCGACGGCAAGGTCTACTCCCAGGGGTCGGTGGACTTCCTCACCGCGCTCGCCTGCACCCAGTTGCAGGGCGGCCTCGACCCGTCGCAGGTGGGTCTGGGCGTGCCGGCCTCGCCCAGCGCGGCGGGCAGCGGGTACGTCGCCCCGTCGGTGGTCAACGCGGCGCTGGACTGCCTGACGTCGGGCAAGAACTGCGGCTCGTTCAAGCCGTCCAAGACCTATCCGGGACTGCGGGGCGCGATGGCCTGGTCGACGAACTGGGACGCGGCCGGCGGCGGGGCGTTCGCCAGCCAGGTCGGCGGGCACGTGCACGGGATGTCGTAACCGGCGGCCCGTAGGCGGCACTCCGTAATGGGCGCCCCGTAGGGCACTCCCCCAAGACGCCACCCCCCAGGGCCAGGTCCCGTGCACGCGGTGCGCGGGACCTGGCCGCGTGCCGAGCGGCGGCCAACGCTCACCGACCGCCGGTCGGCGTCGTCAGTGGCGGGCGCCCGACGGCTTGGGCAGGGTGCAGCCCGCGCCGTTCAGATCCAACTTGTTGCCGGCGCCGAAGCACTTGGGGATGAAGTAGGTCTCCTCGGCGTAGTTGGTGCCCTTGTGGACGGTGACGTTGCCGTTCGCGTCCACCTCGCACGGGTTGTTCTCCGTGCAGCGCTCACCGTTCTCGTTGCCGGTGTTGTTGATGGCGGTGACCTTGCCGGTCTGGTTGTCGACCACCGGGGAGCCCGAAGTGCCGCCGACCGTATGGCACTCGGGGGTGTAGCGGACCGAGTCCTTCCAGCTCCAGCCGCCCTCCTTCAGGGTGGGGACGAAGCCGTCGATGCTGCAGGTGTAGGTCTTCTTCCAGTACCCGGAGACGACCGTTATCCCGGCGCCCTTGGCGGGATGCTCGGTGGACAGCTCCAGCGGCTTGATGCCGTACTTCTGCTCGATCTCCGCGTAGGTCGAGCCCGTTTGATACAGCGTCACGTCGGTGTCGGTCATCGTCGCGTAGACGACCTTGGTCGCCTGCAACGAGCCGAGTTCGCCGGCCGACTTGTCCAGGACGGTGAAGTCACGGCTGGAGGGCTGGTCGACGATGACCTTGCCCGGGGAGGGCATTCCGCTCTCCAGACAGTGGCCGTTGGTCATCACCAGCGCCGGGTCGTTCGGCTGCGAGGTGGGCATCTTGACGATCGAGCCGGAGCAGTCGTCCAGCGCCACCGTGCCGGCGAAGTCGACGGCCTTGGTGTGCGGGGGCGCGGGCCTGAGGTGCGCGGCGGCGCCGGCCGGGGCAGCGCCCGCCGGGGTGGCGGTCACCAGGGCGGCCGCGCCCAACACGGCGGTGGCCAGGGTGCCGACGAGAGGTCGAGACATGTGGGGGTCCTCTCAGCTGTGTGTCCGGAGTTCCACGGCGACGGTTCCCGTCCGCCGATCCGGTTTTGTCACGCGCATTGTTCGCCGACGCCGGCCGCGCGGCAATGAATTTCCGTGAATCGAGGGGAAGTTGCCCTCGGAACGCGGGAACGGCGTCGTGGATGCCTACCCCGGCACGGGCCACCGGCCACCCGCTGACGAGAGATCCCCCCTCCCCAACGGGCGGCCCGCGCCCGCTCCCAGGGCCTGACGCATCGGACGGGCCCTAGACGACCAGGCTGGCCAGCGCCGCCACCGCGAAGCCGGCGACTGACAGCACCGATTCCAGCACCGTCCAGGACTTCAGGGTGTCCCGCTCGGAGATCCCGAAGTACTTGCTGACCATCCAGAAGCCGCCGTCGTTGACGTGCGAGGCGAAGATCGAGCCGGCCGAGATCGCCATGATGACCAGGGCCAGGGCGGGTTGGGAGAGCCCCTGGGACTGGACCAGCGGCAGCACGATGCCGGCGGTGGTCACGATCGCCACCGTCGCCGAGCCCTGCGCCACCCGCAGCACCAGCGAGAGCAGATAGGCCAGCACGATCACCGGCAGGCCGACGTGGTGGAAGGTGTCCGACAGCGCGTCGGCCACCCCGCTGCCCTTGAGGACCGCGCCGAAGATCCCGCCGGCGCCGACGACCAGCAGGATGTTGCCGACCGGCTTGAGGGAGGCGGTGGAGACCCGTTCCAGGGACGCGCGGGTCCAGCCGCGGCGGACGCCCAACAGGTAGTACGCCAGCAGCAGCGCGAGGGTCAGGGCGACGAAGGGGTGGCCGAAGAACTCGACGACCGAGCGGCCCGTGGAGGGCGCCAGCACGATGGAGGAGAAGGTCGCCAGCAGGATCAGCAGCAGCGGGGTGCCGATGATGGCGAGGACGGTGCCCAGCGGGACCGGCTTCTCCGGGGGTGCGGTCCCTTCCCCAAGCTCTCCGGCAAGCTCCGAGCAGGGGGTACCCCCCTCGGCCCGCTCGGCGGCGACCGCGGCCCGGGCCTCCTCGGCGGCCTCGACCATGTCGTGCGGGACGGGCACGAAGAGGCGCTTGCCGATCCAGGCGGCGTACCCCCAGGCCACCAGCACCGCGGGCACCCCGCACAGCACGCCCATCACGATGGTCCAGCCCAGATCGACCTTGAACAGGCCGGCCGCGGCGACCGGTCCGGGGTGCGGCGGCAGGAACGCGTGCGTCATGGACAGGCCGGCCAGCAGCGGCATGGCGTAGAGCACGATCGACTTGCCGCTCTTCTTGGCGGCGGCGTAGACGATCGGCGCCAGCACGAAGATGCCGACGTCGAAGAAGATCGGGATGCCGAAGATCAGGCCGGTCAGGCCCATCGCCAGCGGGGCGCGCCGCTCGCCGAAGAGGGCGAGCAGTCGGGAGCTCAACACCTCGGCGCCGCCGGATACTTCGAGGATCGCGCCGAGCATGGTGCCCAGTCCGATGATGATGGCGACGTGGCCGAGGATGCCGCCCATGCCGCTCTCGATGATCGAGACCGCGTCGGACTTCTGGACCGTGCCGAAGAGTTCGGTGACGGAGAGGCCGGCGGCCAGGCCGACCGCGATGGAGACCCCGAGCAGGGCCACGAAGGGTTGGAGCCTGACCTTCATGATCAGGACGAGCAACAGGGCGATGCCGAGGGCGGCGACGGTCAACAGGCCCGGCGTGCCCGGTATCAGGGCCAGGAGCCCGCCGGTGTGGGGTGGCGCCGGTGGGGCGGAGGGCGTTGCAGCGAGGACCATGGGTGACTCCGTTGTCAGGGGTGTCCAGGCAAGGGGGGACCGCGGCACGGCGCCCCGGTCTTACGGGGCGCCGTGCCGTGCGGCGGGCGGGAAGCGCGGCGGTGCGCTAACGGCGGGAGCGGCAAGGGGGGTTGAGCCTCTAGCTCAGGACGGCGAGCGCGTCGATCTCGATGAGCAGGCCCTTGGGCAGGCCGACGTAGACGGTGGTGCGGGCGGCCGGCGGCTGGGTGAGGCCCTGCTCCTCGAAGTAGGCGTTGTAGATCTCGTTCATCTCGGCGAAGTGGTCGACGTCGGTGAGGTAGACGCGCATCATCATCACGTCGTCCCAACTGGCGCCGCCCTCTTCGAGGATGGCCTTGACGTTGGCGAAGGTCTGGAGGGTCTGCTCGCGCAGCGTCGGGCCGGCCGGCGTCGGGGCCTGGCCCTCGACGGCGGGCAGGAAGCCGACCTGGCCGGCGACCTGGAGGATGTTGCCCTTCTTGACGCCGTGCGAGAACTTCGCGGGCGGGGTGGTGTGGGTGGCCGGGGTGAGGGCGGTCTTCTCGCTCATGGGTGTCCTTCAGACGTGCTTCACGGGGCCGGCTCGTGGCCGGGGCTGGTGGTGCCGGAGAACTCCCGGCTGATGGCGTCGGCGGTGCGGCGCACCAGCGGGAGCAGGGTGAGGAGTTCCTCGGCACTGACCACGACGCTCGGGGCGGAGACCGACATCGCGGCCGCGACCCGCCCGTCCGCGCCGCGGATCGGGGCGCCGATGCAGTTGATGGACTCCTCGTGGCCACCGAGGTCGGTGGCCCAGCCCTGTTCGCGCACCTTGGCCAACTCGGCCAGGAAGGCCGCGGCGTCGGGTGTCGAACGGGACGTGTAGCGGGGGTAGTCGAGCCGGGCCGCGAGGGCGCGGCGCTCGGGCTCGGGGAGGTCGGCGAGGAGCAGCTTGGCGACGGCGGCGACGGTGAGCGCCACCGGCTTGCCAATCCGGGAGTACATCCGGACCGGGTAGCGGCTCTCGACCTTGTCGATGTAGAGGACCTCGTTCTCCTCGTAGACGGCGAGGTGGACGGTGTGGCCGCAACTCTCGTTGAGGGCGACGAGGTGGGGGTGGGCGATGCCGCGGACGTCGAGGTGCTCCGCGGCCTCCTGGGCGAGGGCGAACAGGCGGGCGCCGAGGCGGTAGCGCTGGTCGGGCTGGCGGTAGACGAGGCCGTGCTCGTGGAGGGTGCGCAGCAGCCGGAGGGCGGTGGACTTGTGCACGCCAAGCCGGTCGGCGACCTGGCCGAGGTCGGCGGGGCCCTCGGCGAGCAGCGGCAGGATGCTCAGCGCGCGGTCGACGGTCTGGCTCATGCCCGCGCTCCCTCCGGCTCGGCCCGGCCTCCGCCGGGGACGCGCCCGTCGGGGGTGCTCCGGCTGCGCTCGTTCATGACAGGGATCTCGTTCATGACGTGGATACCTCCTGGTCCGCGGCCTCCGTGGGCTGCGTCCAGCCGGGGCCGAGGTGCAGTGTCCCCCAGGAGGCGTCGTCGAGCGCGGCAAGGCGGTCGGCCAGCGGGCGGGCCGGGGGTGCGGCGAGGTCGCCCGGGACGGTGAGGGCGGCGGCGGCCCAGAGATGGCCGTGCCGGACCCGGGTGCGCAGCGGCAGTCCGCGGAGCGCGGCGGAGAGGAAGCCGGCGGCGAAGGCGTCGCCGGCGCCGACCGCGGCGACCACGTCGACGATGGGGGCGGGGACGAGGGTGCCGGCGGGCTCCTCGTCCGCGCCCGGGGTGTCGGGGGCGTGCCGGAAGACCAGCGCGCCGGCCGCGCCCAGCTTGACGACCAGGGTCTCCGGCTCGGGCAGCGCGGCGCGGACCGCCCTCGGATCGGGCAGCCCCCAGGCGGCCTGGGCCTCGTCGGCGCCGACGAACACCACGTCGGCGGCGCGCGCCAGATCGAGCAGGACCCGCGGCCCTTGGGCGCCGGACCACAGGTGGGGACGGTAGTTGACGTCGAAGGAGAGCAACGGCCGCCCGGGACCGGCCCCGGCAACGCGGTCGGACGCCGGGCGAGGGTCGGATGACCGGCGGAGGTCGGAAGACGGCCGGTGGCCCTTGGCGCGGGGCGCCGGCGATGAGGGGTGGGGGCCGGGTGACGGATAGTCGCGGTCGGCGCGCAGCGCCGGCGATGAGGGGTGGGGGTCGGGTGACGGGTGGGCCATGAGGGCGCGCAGCAGGCCGAGGCAGTCCGCGGAGAGCGCGGCGGTGATCCCGGAGAGATGGAGCACCCGGCCGGCGCGGATCGCGGCCAGGTCCATGGTGGTCGCGGCCATCGCGGAGGCGGCCGAACCGGCGCGGTAGTAGGCGACTTCGTGGGCGTCGGTGGCGCGGTCGCCGGCGGTGCGGAAGTAGATGCCGGTGGGGCGGTCAGGGTCGCGCCGGACGGCGCGGGTGTCGACGCCGTGCCCGGCGATCTCCCGGACGAGGTGGTCGCCGAAGCCGTCGGCGCCGACCCGGGAGACCCAGCGGGTGCGGTGGCCGGCGCGGGCCAGGGCGCAGGCGACGTTGGACTCGGCGCCGCCGATGGCCCGTTGGAAGGCGGGGACGTCGGCAAGCCGGCCGGGAGCGGTGGGTAGGAAGGTGACCATGGACTCGCCGAGGCAGACGACATCGACGTCCGGGGCGGCGTCGGCCGCCGGGACGGGGGTGTCGCTGACGTTCCAGGGCGTGGTCACGATCGCTTGCGCTCCTTCGCTGCTGCCGCCGGGAGGCGGGCCGTCGTACCGCGCGACGGGCGGTCCCCGCCCGTCGCGCCGCCGGATTCGCCGGGCGCCGCGGCGCGTTTCCCGCTGCGTCTGCCGGTGTTTTCGGACCATTGACCGGGCGATGGCCCGGATGTTAGACAGCTCTAAGCGATATGCGCAATGAGCGTTGCAGAGCATGCAACGCACTCTTCGAGGAGGCTCCATGGCCGGCGACCGGCTCGCGCGGGAACTCACCCACCTCGCGGACGACACCGTCGATCACCGCTTCAAGGCACTCCCCCCGGATGCCGCCGGCCGCACCGTCGGCGAACTGGCCGCCGAACGCCGCAACCTCTTCACCGACGGCTTCACCACCCCCGTCCTGGCCCTCTCCGCCGAGGCCCTCGACCACAACCTGGCCCTCCTGGAGACCTACGCCGACCGGCACGGCCTGGCCTTCGCCCCGCACGGCAAGACCTCGATGGCCCCACAGCTCTTCGCCCGCCAACTGGCCCACGGCGCCTGGGGGATCACCGCGGCCGTGCCCCACCAGGCCCGGGTCTACCGGGACTTCGGCATCCAGCGGATCTTCCTGGCCAACGAGCTCGTCGACGCCGCCGCGCTGCGCTGGCTGGCCGGCGAACTCGCCGCCGACCCGGACTTCCGCTTCGTCTGCTACGTCGACTCGCTGCGCGGCATCGAGCTGATGGACGCCGCGCTGCGCGCCGCCGAGGCCACCCGGCCCGTGGACGTCGTCATCGAACTCGGCGCCGGCGAGGGCGCCCGGACCGGCGCGCGCACCGAGGCCGAGTGCCGCGAACTCGCCGATGCCATCGCGGGCGTGGACACCCTCCGCCTCGTCGGCGTCGCCGGCTACGAGGGCGAGGTGCCGCAGGCGGATCATGCGCGGGTCACCGCCTGGCTGCGGCGGCTGGTCGCGCTCGCCGCCGAGCTCGACGCCTCCGGCCGCTTCACCGACCTCGACGAGATCGTGGTCAGCGCCGGCGGCAGCGCGTGGTTCGACGCCGTGGCCGAGGTCTTCGCCGATCTCCCCGAACTCTCCGCGCCCGTCCTCAAGTTGCTGCGCTCGGGCGCCTACGTCTCGCACGACGACGGGCACTACCACCACCTCACCCCCTTCAACCGGCTGCCGGACGAGGGCGCCCTCCAGCCCGCCTTCCGGCTCTGGGCGCAGGTGGTCTCCCGGCCCACCCCGGAGCAGGCGTTCCTCAACGCCGGCAAGCGGGACGCCGCGTACGACCTCGACCTGCCGACGGCGCAGGCCGTGCGCTCCGGCCGGGACGGCACCCTGCGCCCGGCCACCGGCCTCACCGTCACCGGCCTGTCCGACCAGCACGCCTGGGTCCGCACCGAGCACGCCGGCGATCTGGAGGTGGGCGACTGGGTCGCCCTGGGCCTGTCGCACCCGTGCACCTCCTTCGACAAGTGGCAGTTGATCCCGCTGGTCGAACAGGACGGGACGGTCGTCGACTTCATCCGCACGTTCTTCTGATCGTTCTGATCGTTCTGCATGTTCTTGTGCTACCCGCGCCGGGTGCGCAACTCGCCCCGGCGCACCCCGAGAACCCCCTGATCACTCCCTGACCCGACCCCCGATCGACCACCCCCGAGAGATCCCAGGGTCACCCCCGACCCCGTCCCCGACCCCGCGACCGTGCGCGCCGCCACCGGCCCCAACTCGCCCGCGCGGACGGCCGGGACGGACTGACGAAAGGCGGCCCGCCATGGACACCGTGTTCCGCGACGTACGCGTCATCGACGGGTCCGGCGGCCCCTCCTACCGCGCCGACGTCGCCCTGGCCGACGGCCGGATCACCGCCGTGCACCGCGCCGGGGCCGGCGGCCCCCGCCCGTCCGCCACCCGCACCGTGGACGCCGCCGGCCTCGCGCTCGCCCCCGGCTTCATCGACATGCACGCCCACAGCGACCTGGCGCTGCTGCGCGACCCGGCGCACACCGCGAAGGCCGCCCAGGGCGTCACCCTCGAAGTCCTCGGCCAGGACGGCCTGTCCTACGCCCCCGTGGACGACCGCACGCTGACCGCGGTCCGCGCCCAGATCGCCGGCTGGAACGGCGGGGGCCCGGACGACGACTCCCTCGCCTTCACCTGGCGCACCGTCGGCGAGTACCTCGACCGCCTCGACCACGGTTTCGACGGCGAGGGCATCGCCGTCAACGCCGCCTACCTCATCCCCCAGGGCACGGTCCGGATGCTCGCCCTCGGCTGGGACGACCGGCCGGCCACCGACGCCGAACTGGCCCGGATGCGGCGCCTGGTGGCCGAGGGCCTGGAACAGGGCGCGGTGGGCCTGTCCTCCGGCCTCACCTACACCCCGGGCATGTACGCCTCGGACGCCGAACTGACCGAACTGTGCCGGGTGGTGGCGCACTACGACGGCTACTACTGCCCGCACCACCGCTCCTACGGCGCCGGCGCCCTCCAGGCGTACGCGGAGATGGTCGCCCTCACCCACGAGGCCGGCTGCGCCCTGCACCTGGCGCACGCCACCATGAACTTCGGCGTCAACAAGGGCCGCGCGCCCGAGCTGTTGGCCCTCCTGGACGACGCCCTGGACGCCGGCGCCGACATCACCCTGGACACCTATCCGTACACCCCCGGCTGCACCACGCTCGTGGCGATGCTGCCCAGTTGGGCCAGCGAGGGCGGCCCGGAGGCGATCCTGGCGCGGCTCGCGGACGACGCCATCGCCGAGTCGATCCGGCACGCCCTGGAGGTCACGGGCTCGGACGGCTGCCACGGCGTCCCGATCGACTGGGACGCCATCGAGATCTCCGGCGTCACCGACCCCGCCCAGGCCGACTGGGTCGGCCACACCGTCGCCCGCGGCGCCGCCGACCGCGGCCAGTCCCCCTGGGACGCCGCCCGCCGCCTGCTGATCGCCGACCGGCTGGGCCCGACGATCCTCCAGCACGTCGGCCACGAGGACAACGTCCGGCAGATCATGCGGCATCGGGTCCACACCGGCGGCAGCGACGGCATCCTCCAGGGCGCCAAGCCGCATCCGCGGGCGTACGGGACCTTCCCCCAGTACCTCGGCCGGTACGTCCGCGAACTGGGCGTGCTGACCCTGGAGGAGTGCGTGGCGCACCTGACCTCCCGCCCCGCAGCCCGGCTGCGGCTGCCCGACCGCGGCCTGATCCGCGAGGGGTACCGCGCCGACCTGGTCCTCTTCGACCCCGAGACGGTCGCCGCCGGTTCCACCTTCGACGCCCCGCGCACCCCACCGGTCGGCATCCCGCACGTCCTGATCGACGGCCGCTTCGTCATCGAGGACGGCCACCGCACCGACACCCTGGCGGGCCGCGCCATCCGCCGCACCCCGGGCCCGCGCGGCTAGCGCCCCACCACGGATCCCGCACCACCCCACCCCTCACACTCAGCGACGCACCCTCACCCTCCGCTCACCACGTGGCGAAAGCCACCCGGCGGGTGTCGGTACGCCCCCGTAGAGTGGCGGTCATGCAGGTGATCCAGTCAACGAAGCTCGCCAACGTCTGCTACGAAATCCGCGGCCCGGTCCTTGAGGAGGCCATGCGGCTGGAGGCAGCGGGTCACCGCATCCTCAAGCTGAACACCGGCAACCCTGCGGCGTTCGGCTTTGAATGCCCGCCCGAGATCCTGGAAGACATCCTCCGCTCGGTGGGCACCGCACACGGCTACGGCGACGCCAAGGGCCTGCTCTCGGCCCGCCGCGCGGTGGTCCAGCACTACGAGACCAAGGGCATCGAGCTCGCCGTCGACGACGTCTATCTGGGCAACGGCGTCTCCGAGCTGATCCAGATGTCGATGCAGGCACTGCTGGACGACGGCGACGAGGTACTGGTCCCGGCCCCGGACTACCCGCTGTGGACGGCCTCGGTCTCGCTCTCCGGCGGCACCGCCGTCCACTACCGCTGCGACGAGCAGGCCGACTGGATGCCGGACCTCGCCGACATCGAGCGCAAGGTCACCGACCGCACCAAGGCCATCGTCGTCATCAACCCCAACAACCCCACCGGCGCCGTCTACGACGACGAACTGCTGCGCGGCATCGCCGAGATCGCCCGCCGGCACAACCTCATCGTCTGCGCCGACGAGATCTACGACAAGATCCTCTACGACGGCGTCACCCACACCCCGTTCGCCGCGCTCGCCCCCGACCTGCTGACGCTGACCTTCAACGGCCTGTCCAAGGCGTACCGCGTCGCCGGCTACCGCAGCGGCTGGCTGGCGGTCTGCGGCCCGAAGGCGCACGCCGCCTCCTACATCGAGGGGCTGACGATCCTGGCGAACATGCGGCTGTGCGCCAACATGCCGGCGCAGCACGCGGTCGCCACGGCCCTCGGCGGCCGGCAGTCGATCAACGACCTGGTGCTCCCCGGCGGCCGGCTCCTGGAGCAGCGCGACACCGCCTACGAGCTGCTGACCCGTATACCGGGCATCAGCTGCGTCAAGCCCAAGGGCGCGCTCTACGCCTTCCCGCGGCTCGACCCGAAGGTCTACAAGATCAAGGACGACCGGGAGATGGTGCTGGACCTGCTCCGCGCCGAGAAGATCATGATCGTCCACGGCACCGGCTTCAACTGGCCCGAGCCCGACCACTTCCGCCTGGTCACACTGCCGAACAAGGACGATCTGACCGACGCCGTCACCCGCATCGGCTCCTTCCTCGACGGCTACGGACAGTACTGACGCACCGCGACTTCTATACAGACCACAACTTTAGACAGAGTCTAAGCTAGGATGGCCTCCTGGACTTTTTCAGGAGGCCATCCCATGTACGAACCGATCCGCACCAAGTCGGTCCACAGCATGGCCGTCGCCCAGGGGATCCCGCACCGGTCCCGCGAGGAGGAGCTGGACATCCGGCTCGCCGGGCAGCTGACCGCCCTGCTCACCGTCACCGACGAGCTGCACGCCCTGACCGGGTGCCCCGCGGAGCGCGCCGCGCTGGCCTCCGCGGCCGAGCGCATCGCCGCCGAGGTCACCCGGCTGAGCGGCCAACTCCCGCTGCGGGCCGAGCCGTCCGGCGGCGACCCGGCCCGGATACCGGCCCTCCGCCAGCGCGCCCGCACCCTCGCTGGCAACGCCCTGGCCGTCGCCACCACACGCGACGACGCCGACGCCATCAAGCTCGCCGAGGACCAACTGGCCGCCCACACCGCGGACAGCCCCGACCTCGCCACCGCCTGAAACCACCAGCACCGCCCCGTAGTTCCCCCACCCACAACGGGAGGGGACGGGCCGGAGGGGCCGGTGTGCAGGACGTAAAGCGAAGCAGTCCTGCACATCGGCCCCGGAGACCCGTCACCGCACCCAACAGCCCCGCGCCGCAGGCGCAAAGACAGCAACCCCCACGGCGGGACAGCCGACAACGTGGGCCGCAGGCACCGTCAGCCGAGCCGTCGCACCAACGCCCGGTACTCGTCCCACAGCTCCTTCGGCGCATGATCACCGAAGGTGTTGAGGTGCTCGGGGACCAGCGCCGCCTCCTCCCGCCAGACGTCCTTGTCGACGGTGAGCAGCAACTCCAGGTCCCTCTCGGAGAGTTCGAGGCCCTCGGTGTCCAGCGCCTCCTTGGTGGGCAGCACGCCGATCGGCGTCTCGACGCCCTCGGCCGTGCCCGCCAGCCGCTCGACGATCCACTTGAGCACCCGGCTGTTCTCGCCGAAGCCCGGCCACACGAAGCGGCCCGCGTCGTCCTTGCGGAACCAGTTGACGTAGTAGATCCGCGGCAGCTTCGCCTGGTCCTTGTCGGCGCCGACCTTGAGCCAATGCGCCATGTAGTCGCCCATGTTGTAGCCGCAGAACGGCAGCATGGCGAACGGGTCCCGGCGCAGCTCGCCGACCTTGCCCTCGGCCGCGGCGGTCTTCTCGGACGCCACGTTGGCACCCAGGAAGACGCCGTGCTGCCAGCTCAGCGACTCGGTCACCAGCGGCACCGCGCTGGCCCGGCGGCCACCGAAGAGGATCGCCGAGATCGGCACGCCCTTGGGGTCCTCCCACTCGGGTGCGATGGTCGGGCACTGGGATGCCGGCACGGTGAACCGGGCGTTGGGGTGCGCGGCCGGAACGCCCGACTCCGGCGTCCAGTCGCTGCCCTTCCAGTCCGTCAGGTGCGCCGGGGTCTCCTCCGTCATGCCCTCCCACCACACGTCGCCGTCGTCGGTGAGGGCGACGTTGGTGAAGACGGAGTTGCCCCAAAGGGTCTTCATGGCATTGGCGTTGGTGTGCTCGCCGGTGCCGGGCGCGACGCCGAAGAAGCCGGCCTCGGGGTTGATCGCGTAGAGCCGGCCGTCCTCGCCGAACCGCATCCAGGCGATGTCGTCGCCGATCGTCTCGACCGTCCACCCCGGGATCGTCGGCTCCAGCATGGCCAGGTTGGTCTTGCCGCAGGCGCTCGGGAACGCCGCGGCGACGTACTTGGCCTCGCCCTGCGGCGGGGTCAGCTTGAGGACGAGCATGTGCTCGGCCAGCCAGCCCTCGTCGCGGGCCATGACGGAGGCGATCCGCAGCGCGTAACACTTCTTGCCGAGCAGGGCGTTGCCGCCGTAACCGGAGCCGTACGACCAGATCTCCCGGTCCTCGGGGAAGTGCGAGATGTACTTGGTGGAGTTGCACGGCCACGGCACGTCCTGCTCACCCTCGGCCAGCGGGGCACCGAGGGTGTGCACGGCCTTGACGAAGAAGCCGTCCTCACCGAGCTCGTCGAGGACCGGCTGACCCATCCGCGTCATGGTGCGCATCGACACCGCGACGTACGCGGAGTCGGTGATCTCCACACCGATCGCGGAGAGCGGGGAGCCCAACGGCCCCATGCAGAACGGGACGACGTACATCGTCCGACCCTTCATCGCGCCGCGGAAGACGCCCTTTTCACCGGTGAAGATCTCCCGCATCTCGGCGGGCGCCTTCCAGTGGTTGGTCGGACCGGCGTCCTCCTCCTTCTTTGAGCAGATGAAGGTGCGGTCCTCGACGCGCGCGACGTCCGACGGGTCGGACGCGGCGTAGTAGGAGTTGGGCCGCTTGATCGGGTCGAGCTTCTTGAACGTGCCCTTTGCGACGAGCTCTTCGCACAGCCGCTCGTACTCCGCCTCCGAGCCGTCGCACCACACGACCCGGTCGGGCTGGGTGATCGCCGCTATCTCTTCGACCCACTCGCGCAGGCCCTGGTGCCGGGTCGGGGTGGGAGCCGCGTTGTCGCGCGCCACGATCGCTCCTAGATGAGGGGTTTGGTCGGCTTCCCATGCATAAAGCCAGAAAACCGCTTCTTTTGCTGTTTTGCCCCTTGGGGGCCGCGACCCGGATGCTTCGTGACCGCTCATCCGGTGCCGACCGCACTCATTTGATCATCCGACCCTGATTCGCTTCTGTCCAGGGGGCACCGTGGTGACCGTCACCACTTCCGGACGATCTGTAACCTACGGTTGCGTAGGTAGCATTGCGCCATGACTTCCGCGCCTGACGCCGCCGAAAGCCAACCCCCCGCCGGGCCGCCCAAGATCGAGCCCGGCGCGGCGATCGCCGCCGCGGCCGCGCCACTCAAACCGAAGCTGCGCGGCTGGCTGCACGCCGGGATGTTCCCCGCCGTCCTGCTCTCCGGCGTCCTGCTGACCGCGCTCGCCGACAGCCCCCGCGGCCGCCTCGCCTGCGCGATCTACACCCTCAGTGCCTGCCTGCTCTTCGGCGTCAGCGCGCTGTACCACCGCGGCAATTGGAGCCCGCGGATGGACGGCGTGCTGCGCCGCCTCGACCACGCCAACATCTTCCTGATCATCGCCGGTACCTATACGCCGTTGACGCTGTTGCTGGTGCCCGGCACCCACGGACAGATACTGCTCTGGGCGGTCTGGGCGGCCGCACTGGCCGGCATCGCCTTCCGGGTCTTCTGGGTCGGCGCTCCGCGTTGGCTCTACACCCCCTGCTACATCGCGATGGGTTGGGCGGCGGTCTTCTTCCTCCCCGACTTCCTGCGCACCGGCGGCATCGCCGTCCTCGTCCTCGTCATCGTCGGCGGACTGCTCTACAGCGCGGGCGGCGTGATCTACGGCATCAAGCGCCCCAACCCGTCACCGCGGTGGTTCGGCTTCCACGAGGTCTTCCACTCCTTCACCCTCGCGGCCTTCGTGGTGCACTACGTCGGCATCTCGCTGGTCGCGTATTCGCATCCCTGAGGCGGGCCGGACCCGGGCGGCCGACGCCCCGGGTCTGCCCACCGGCCTTTTGGCCAGCACCCCGCGCCAGCCCGGCCGCGGCCGCGAGGCCGCGGCCACCTGCCACGCCAGGACCGTCACCCCGGCCAGCACCAGGGCCGTCACCAGCAGCCCGCCGCCCAGCAGATAGCCGCCCACGCACAGCGCCGCGGCGAACGCGGCGTATCCATGGATCGCAGGTCGCATCGTCACGCCTCCCTCCGAACGTCACTGTTAGTAACCATTCCCGCGTCACAGCGTGACACACCCCACTGACAGTCAGGGGGCTGTCAATCCGCCAGGCATCGGTCCCGCGACGGGTGGGGACAATGGGTCGCATGGTCTCCGCACGCACCCCCGCCGCCGCACCGCCCCGGAAGTCGAAGCCCGGACTGCGCGAGCGGAAGAAGCTCCGGACCCGCCAGGCGATCCGCCGGGCCGCCTTCCGGCTCTTCGCCGAACGGGGCTACGACGCAACGCCCGTTGACCGGATCGCCGAGGCCGCGGAGGTCTCCCCCAGTACCGTCTTCCGCTACTTCCCCGCCAAGGAGGACATCGTCCTCACCGACGAGTACGGTGCCCTGCTGGAGCACGGGATCCGCGCCCGCCCGGCCGGCGAACCGCTCGTCGAGACGCTGCGGCACGTCACGGTAGGGATCATGCGCGGCATCGACGCCGCCGACCGCGGCGAACTCGTCCAGCGCATCCGCCTGATCCGCGAGGTGCCCGCCGTCCGGGGCCGCACCGCGGAGCTCACCGCCGGGCACCTCGACCTCATCAGCGCCGCCCTCGCCGAACGCACCGGCCGGCCGGCGGACGACCTGGGTATCCGGGTCGTCGGCGCGGCGGCCCTGGCCGCCCTCCAGGAGGCGCTGCTGCACTGGGCCGAGGACACCCGGGCGACGGACCCGGAGGAACTGATCGACCGCGCGATGGACGTCCTGGCCCGCGGGCTCACTCTCTAACGCGCGCGCTCCCGGCCACCGGGTCGCCCGTCCGGCTCCCCCAGCCGCGCGGCCAACCGTGCCCGCAACCGGGTCAACCGCGCGATATGGCCGTCCAGTTCGGCCAGCCGGCGCCGGGCCACCTCCTCGGCGGCCGCGCACCGCCCGGCCCCCGGTTCGGTCCCGATCAGGTCCGGTACGCCCTCCGGCGGCAGGGTCTGCAGCAGGTGCGCGAAGGCCCGGACGTCGCCCACCGTCAGCCCCGCCTCGCGCAGTTCGCGGACCGCCCGCAGCCGGCGGACGTCCTCCGCGTCGTACTCCCGGTGGCCCGACGGCGTCCTGCGGGCCGTCACCAGCCCCTGCTGCTCGTAGTAGCGCAGCGCCCGCGGCGTCAGCCCGGCTGCCGCCGCCGCGTCCCCGATCCGCACCGGCCGTTCCCCCCGTCCCGTACTTCCCGCTAGTTTCCGGCCGTTGGGCCGCGGCGCTCCCCGGCCGCCCCGTTCAGCGCGCGCTCGATGTCGGCCGCCCAGGACAGCAGCTCCTCGTCCGCGCCGGACCGGCCCACCAGTTGGAGCCCCAGGGGCAGCCCGTTGGCGGCCCGGCCGGCGGGCAGGCTCAGCGACGGCAGCCCGGCGTTGCTCCACGGAAGGCACATGATCGAGCTGCCCGTGGTCGTCAGGTCGGCGGGCGCGGGCCCGGTGGCGGCCGGCGCGATCCACAGGTCGATCCCGGCGCCCGCCGCGTCCGCCGCGAGCCGCTCCCTGAAGGCGGCGCGGCGCTCCCGGGCCTCCTGGTAGGCAGCGTCCCCGATCGACTGACCCGCGCGGAGGGCGGCGGCGGTCTGCTCCCGGTAGCGGGCGCCGTGCCGGGCGAACCATCGGACGTGGGCCCGCGCGACCTCGTAGCGGTTCATGGTGAAGAGCTGCTCGACGATCCCCGCGAAGTCGGCCATCACGGGCGCCTCGCGCACCTCGTAGCCGGCCGCCGTCAGCGCCTGGCGCTGGGCGTGGAAGGCCCGTAGCGCCTCGTCGCCGGCCCGGTCCAGATAGGGCCCGACCGGTACACCCAGCACCGGCGGGCGCCCCGGCCCGGCCGCGGTCCGCCAGCCGTCGCAGAGCACCGGGGCGGTCAGCGCGATGCCCGCCACATCCGTCGCATAACACCCGAGGGTGTCGAAACTGACCGCGTTCGGGATCACCCCGGCGAGCGGTATCCGCCCGTAGGTCGGCTTGAAACCGACCACCCCGCAGTAGGCCGCGGGCCGGATCATCGAGCCGACGGTCTGCGTCCCGATGGCCAGCGGGACCATCCCGGCGGCGACCGCGGCGGCCGAGCCGCTGCTCGAACCCCCGGGCGTGTGCGCCGTGTTGTGCGGGTTCCGGGTCGGTCCCGGCGCGGTGACCGCGAACTCCGCGGTGACGGTCTTGCCGGCGATCAGCGCGCCCGCGGCCCGCAGCCTGTCCATGACGGTCGCCTGCGGTCCGGCGAGCTCCTCGGGCGGCAGCGCCGAACCGGCCCGGGTGGGCAGCCCGTTGACGTGCACGATGTCCTTGACCCCGATCGGTACGCCGTACAGGACGGGCCGCCCGCCCGGCCCCCGCGGGTCGATCGCGGCCAACTCACGGGCCGCGGCGAGCAGTCGGGCGCGCCGTCCCGGCTCGGGCAGGAACGCCCGGACCCGCCCGTCCACGGCGTCGATCCGGTCGCAGGTGCGGCGCACCGCGCCTGCGGGGTCGTCCGCACCGGAGCGCAGCGCCGCGGCCTCCTGGACGAGGGGGCGGCACCCGAGCAAGGTCGTCACCCTTGCAGGCTACCTCCGGGCCACAAACCCCCCGGAAGAATTAACCAGTTGGCGCCCTGGGCCCACCGCATGCCCTCGCGTGCGGCAGCTCCGAGGCGCCCCTACGGGCCCGCTCCCCTCCCCCGGGGATCGGGTCCGTATGACCGTCCGCCCCTACAACTCCACCAGTACGGCGCCCAGATGCTTCCCCGCGATCAGCTCCTGGAGGGCCCGCGGGGCCTGGGCGATGCCCTGGAGGCGGGCGTGCGGGAAGGTGAGGGTGCCGTCGCGCAGCCCCTTGCCGAACAGCTCGTTCCACCGCGGGATCAGGTCCAGGTGGTCGTAGAGGGCCACGCCGCGCATCGTGATGCTCCGGGCGAGCAGCGAGAGGGTGTCGATCGGGACGGCGCCGGCGCCCCCGTTGGCGAGCTGGCTGGAGAGCGCGCCCACCAGGGCAATCCGGGCGCCCCGGTTGGCCACCGCGATCGCGGCCTGGAGCTGCTCGCCGCCCACGTTGTCGAAGACCGCGTCGACGCCCTCCGGGGTGGCCGCGCGCAGCTGCTCCTCGATGGGCCCGGCGCCGCGGAGGACCACCGCGTCGTAGCCGAACTCCTTGACCAGCCGGTCGGCCTTCTCCCTCGAGCCGGTGCTGCCGATGACCCGGGTGGCGCCGCGCAGCTTGGCGAGCTGGCCGGCGAGCGAGCCGACGCCGCCGGCCGCGCCGGTGACGAACACCGTGTCGCCGGGACGCACTTCGGCGCCGGCGTCGATGCCCATCAGGGCGGTGGGCCCCTGGGAGAGGTAGCCGGCCGGGTCGGGCAGCTCGGCGGCGTCGTGGCGCTGGACGTCGCCGGCGTCCAGCAGGGCGTACTCGCGCCAGCCGAAGTGGTGCTCCACCAGGTCGCCGGGCTTGAGGTCGGTCCCCGGGGCGGCGACCACCTCGCCGACGGCGGGCCCGTTGAGCGCCTCGCCGACCTGGAAGGACGGCAGCGGGATGCCGGTGTCCTCGTCCATCAGGGTGCGCATCACGGCGGCGACCGCCATGAGGGTGTTGCGTACGAGTACCTGACCCTGTGCCGGTTCCGGAACGGGGACCTCCACGAGCTCGAAGAGGTCGTCGGTGACCGGCCCCGTGGGGCGGGCGGCCAGGCGGACTTCGTGGTGCGTGCGGTTCGTCATGCCCGAAGGCTAGAACTTGACGCGCGCGTCAAGTTCAATCCGGTCGCTGGTCCTAGGACCTGAGGCGGGGCCGGGCCGGTAAACGGGCCACGGCCCCGCCGCGCCGCCTCAGTTGCGCAGCCGCTCCGCGAGTTCCTCCGGGTCCGTCGTCGGCCGCTCGCAGGTGAAGTGCCGGCACACGTAGGCGGCCGGCGCGCCGTCGACCAGGGGGCGGGCCATCAGCAGCGGCACCTCGGCGGCCTCGTCCGCCCCTGGGGCGCCCAGCGCCACCACCGCGCCCGGGGCGATGCCCAGCAGCGCCGCGCGGTGCAGCGCGCGGGTCGCCGGGTCGTCCGCCGGGCCGACCACCGCGACCTCGCGCGGCCCGTCCAGGGCGGCCTCGGCGACGGCCAGCCCCCAGCCGATGAAGCGGGGCGCCCGGCCGCCCAGGGCGGTGACGATGCCGAGCGCGCGCTCCGCGGCGTCCCGGTGGAGCGCGCTGCCGGTCAGCGCGGCGTACGAGAGCAGCGCCCCGGCCGCGGCGCTCCACCCGGAGGGCGTGGCGTTGTCCGTCGGGTCCTGGGGGCGGCGGATCAGCCGCTCGGCGTCGGCGGCGGTGTCGTAGAGGGTGCCGTCGGCGGCGGTGAACTGGACCAGCACGGTGTCCAGGAAGAAGCCGGCGAACTCCACCCAGACGCCCTCCCCGGTGACCGCGGCCAGCGCGAGGAAGCCCTCGGCGACGTCGGCGTAGTCCTCCAGAACACCGGCGTTGGTGCCGGCCGTGCCGTCCCGGGAGGTGCGGTGCAGCCGGGCCTGCCAGTCCATGTGGACGCGGACGAGCAGGTCGGCGGCGTCGGTGGCGGCCTGGACGAGGTCGGGGCGGTCGAAGTAGGCGCCGGTCTCGGCGAGCGCGGCGATGGCCAGCCCGTTCCAGGAGGCGACGATCTTGTCGTCCCGCCCGGGGCGGGGCCGCTGCGCGCGCGCCGCAAGGAGCCGCTCGCGCACCGACGCCACCCGTTGGGCGTCCACCAGCTCACCGGTGTCGGGGAGTTGGAGGACAGAGGCGCCCTCCTCGAAGGTACCCTCCTCGGTGACGCCGAAATACGTGGCGGCGAACTCGGCGTCCTTCTCCCCCAAGGTGGCGCGCAGTTGCTCCGGCGTCCACACGTAGTACGCGCCCTCGGCGTGCCGCCCGGTGCCGTCGTCGCTGTCGGCGTCCAGCGCGGAGGCGAAGCCGCCCTGGTCGGTGCGGAGTTCGCGGACCATGAAGTCGGCGGTCTCCAGGGCGATCCGGCGGGCCAGGTCGGAGCCGGTGGTGCGCCAGAGGTGGGCGTAGGCGCGGCACAGCAGGGCGTTGTCGTAAAGCATCTTCTCGAAGTGCGGAACGACCCATTCCCGGTCCACGGAGTAGCGGGCGAAACCGCCGCCGAGCTGGTCGTAGATCCCGCCGCGGGCCATCGCCGCGCAGGTCGCCTCGACCATCTCCAGGGCGCCGGCGGAGCCGGTCCGGGCGTGGTGGCGGAGCAGGAACTCCAGGACCATGGCCGGCGGGAACTTGGGCGCGCCGCCGAACCCGCCATGCACCGCGTCGAATTCGCGGGTCAGCCCCATCAGGGCGGCGGCCAGCTCCTCGGGGCGCGGGGGCCGCTGCTCCCCCTCGGGCAGCGACTCGGCCAGCGACCGGCCCGCGAGGTCGGCGACGATCCGGCCGGCGACCTCGCCGACCTCGTCGCGCCGGTCGGCCCAGGCGCCCCGGACCCCTTCGAGGACCTGCCCGAAGGAGGGCATGCCGTGCCGCGGCTGGGGCGGGAAGTACGTGCCGAAGTAGAAGGGTTCGGCGTCGGGGGTGAGGAAGACGGTCATCGGCCAGCCCCCCTGGCCGGTGGCGGCCTGCACCGCCTCCATGTAGACGGCGTCGACGTCCGGGCGCTCCTCGCGGTCGACCTTGACGGCCACGAAGTGCTCGTTGAGCAGCGCGGCGAGCGCCGGGTCCTCGAAGCTCTCGTGGGCCATGACGTGGCACCAGTGGCAGGAGCTGTAGCCGACGCTGAGCAGCACCGGCACGCCGCGCCGGCGGGCCTCCTCGAACGCCTCCGTGGACCACGGCCACCAGTCCACCGGATTGTTTGCGTGCTGGAGCAAATATGGGGAAGTCTCATGAGCCAGGCGGTTCGGCATGGGGTCATCCTCTCCCAAGGGGGCCTCCGGTGCCGGGAGAGGCGGGAGTTGTCCACAGCCCTGCCGGATTTCGCCTGGAGACGGAAGACTGTGCGTACGGCGGTGATCACGCCGGGGCGGGGCCGCGACGGCGCGGGCACGCACCGGCCGCACGGGGGATCCGCCGAGGGACTGCTGGATTGACCGCCAGGGCTCCTGGCGACTGCTGGAGGGGGACGGGCATGCCGGGCGAACTGGTCGGACTGCGCGCAGGGCACCGGAAGGAGGCCGACGCGCTGCTGGAGCGGACCGTCACGGAGGAGGTGCGCCGCTCGGGCGGCCGGCTCGACGGGCCGGCGCTGCTGAGCAGAGCGCGGGCGGCACTGGACGAACTGGCCGCCCCCGCCAAGGAGGAGTACGGCGCCTACGTCCGCGCGTTGGACGAGGCGGCGGCCGGCCGGCGGCCGCTGTCGGAGCGGTTGACGCGCAAGGAGTTGAGCACCGCGGCGGTGACGGCGGTGGTGGCCGCGGCGGCCGCGTTCGGCGCCGACCTCGCGTACGGCACGGGCAGTGGGCCGGCGCTCGGCGCGGGCGCCGCGGCCCTGGTGGCCGGCGCGGCGGCCACGGTCGTGAAGCTGACCGCCGGCCACCTCCCGGCGGCGCACCGGCAGGCCGGCATGCAGGGCCAGCCCGGCGGCCCCGAGCAGCTGCGGTTGCAGTGGTTGACGGCGCTGGAGGTGCGGGGCATCCGGCCGTTCCTGGATCAGCAGCGGATGCTGACCGCGGCCGCCCGCGGCGGCTCCGCGGCCACCGCCCGGCCGGCGGGGAAGGGCTCCCGCGGGCCGCAGCTGCGCGGTGCGGACCGCAGTGCGGCGGCCCGCCGGCGGTCGGTCCTGGAGCGGTCGTTCGCGCAACTCCCGCAGCCCGCGGGGCGGTTCGCGGGCCGCCGGGCGGAGCTGGCGCAGCTCGCCCAGTGGGTGCAGGCCGGCCGGGCGAGCACGGAGACCCGGCCGATCGTGGTGGTGCTGCACGGCGAGCCCGGCTCGGGGCGGACGGCGCTGGCGGTGCGGGCGGCGCATCAGCTACGCGACCAGTTCCGCGGCGCGTGCCTGGTGGACCTGCGCGGGGACACCCCGGGCGAGGTGCCGCTGCCGACCCGGGACGCGCTGCTGCACCTGCTCAACCGCCTGGGCGCGCCCCGCGAGCAGCTGCTGTTCCGCGAGCGTCCCTCCCAGGAGCAGCACGTCCGGCGGCTCACCGAGCTCTACCACCAGCACCTGGCGGACCTGCCGGTGACGGTGTTGCTGGACGACGCCTCCGACGCCGAGCAGGTGCGCGCCCTGGTGCCGGACGGCTCCGACAGCCTGGTCCTGGTCACTGCCCGTACGCCGCTCGATCTCCCCGCGGACCTGGAGGCGCATGTGCACCAGCTCCCGTTGGCCGCGCTGGACACCGTGGGCACCGAGGAGTTGCTGCGCGCGGCGGCCGCCTCCGCCGAGGAGCCGGCCGCCGGCGCGGGCCCGTACGACGCGCAGTCCATCGACCGGATCTCCGAGCTGTGCGGCGGGCTGCCGCTGGCGCTGCGGGTCGTCGGCTCCGCGCTGGGCGACCGCTCCCCCGCCGAGCTGGCCCGGGAGTTGGCGGCAGTCGAGGAGCCGGCCCCGGTAGCCCGAGCCCTGGCGCTGCGCTACGCCGACCAATCGCCACCGGCCCGGCAGCTGTTGCGGCGGCTGGCCCTGGTGGGCCGGGCGAGCCTGGGGGTGGCCGCCGCGGCGGCGCTGCTGGGCCTCCCGGACGCGGAGGCGAAGCGGCAGTTGACGGCGCTGGCCGGTGCCGGGCTGATCGAGCACGTCCGCGGCGAGCGCTACCGCCTGCACCCCCTGGTGCACCGCTTCGCGCACGACCGGCTGGCGACCGAGGAGGAGCCGGCCGAGCGCGCCGCGGCCCAGGAGCGGCTGATCCGCGGCTATGCGGAGCTGGCCGACGCGGTGATCCGGCTGGTCGACGGCAACACCTCCACCCGCGCCGACCGCTTCGGCCCGCACGGCTTCGCGTCCCTGGACGCCGCCCTGGCCTGGCTGGACGACGAGACCAGCTTCATCACGGCCGCGCTGCGCCATGCCGACCAGGACGTCGACCAGGACACCGTCGCGCACCTGTTGGGCGCGCTGTGCGACTACTGCCTGCTGCGCGGCGACCTCTACCGCCTCGGCGAGCTGAGCGAGCTGACCCGGGCGGCCGGCCAGGGCATGCTGGTGCGCTCGGTGCAGTGGCGCACCGGCGTCGCGGCCCGCCAGCTCGGCGAGTTGGACCGGGCCCGGACGACCCTGTCGTCCGTCGTCGACCTCTACTTCGAGGCGCAGCACCCGGTCGGCGCGGCCCGCGCGCTGCGCGACCTGGGCATCACGCTCCAGCAGCAGGGCAATCTCACCGAGGCCGCGGCCAAGCTGCGGGAGGCGCTCCAGCTCCAGTCCGGCCCGGAGATGCGCGGCGACCGGGCGTGGACGCTGCATGCGCTGGCGGCCGTCGAGCGGGACCGGGCCCGGCTCGCCGAGGCGCTCGTGATGCTGCGCGAGTCGGTGGAGCTCCATGAGGAGAGCGAGAGCCTGCACGGCCAGGCGTGGGCACACTTCCAGCTCGGCCAGGTCCATCTGCGGCGGGGCGACGTCCCACAGGCCGAGGCCGCGCTGTCCTCCGCGCTGGAGCTGTACGGCCGTACCCATGACGACCGCGGTACGGCCTGGGCGATGACGCAGCTGGCCCGGGCCCGCCTGGTGGCCGGCGACCCGGGGCCCGCCGTGGACCAGCTCCGTCAGGCGCTGCCGCTGCACCGCCAGCACGAGGACGCCCGCGGCGAGGCGTGGACGATGTACTACCTGGGCCAGGCGCTGGAGGAGCGCGGCGAGCGCGACGAGGCGCTGCGGCAGTTGGAGCGCTCGCGGAATCTGTTCAGCCGGATGCACGACGGCTACGGCCTGGCCTGCGCCCGGCACCATGCGGGCCGGGTGACCCGGGACCTGCGGGCCGAGCAGACCGGTTCGCTGCGCAACAGCGGCTTCGCCCGCCAGCTCCTCCAGGACGCCCGGAAGGACTTCCAGCGGATCGGGGTGGCGCACGGCGAGGCGTGGTCGGTGCTGGAGCTGGTGGTCGTCGACGCCGGCAACGGCCGCGCGGCCCAGGCGCTGGAGCTGGCCGACGAGGCCGCACGGCTCTTCGTCGGCTACGGCGACCGGCGGGGCGAGGACTGGGCCCGGTTCCTGCGCTGCACGCTGCTGCCGTTCGCGTCGCCGGGCGGCTCGGTGGTCGGCACGGCGGTGGCGCAGGAGGAGCTGGCGCAGCTGGTCCGGGAGCGGCACGACGGCCGGGACGCCAAGTTGGAGGACTGCGCGGGGACCTTCGCGCTGCTGCTGGAGCGCGGGGTGGAGCCGGAGACGGGCTGGCAGGCGTGGCGGCTCGGCATGGTGCCGGACCGGCACGCCCGGGAGGTCATGGGCGTGCCGACGGAGCCGGCGACCGCGGGCTAGCGGGCCGGCGGGCGTCCGGCCCACGGCACGGCTCGCCGACCGCTTGGACCGGCGAGCCGCCGGGCCGGTCGGCCGACCGCTGCCAGACGGCCGGTCCGTATGACCGTCACCCGGTCCTCGCACCGGTGCGCCGAGCTCCGGCGCACCGGGCCGTCAGCTGGTCTTGGGCTCCGGGGCCGCGGCGGCCTGGGCGGTGGCGCCGCCCTGACCGTCCTCGGCGGGCTCCTCGAAGTCCACCTTCCGCATGTGCTTGTTCATGGACTTCATCAGCAGCCACACGGCACCGCCGATGACCGCGAAGACGATGAAGCCGAGGACGCCGGGCGTCACCTTGTCCTTGTCAAAGCTGTCGGCAAGGGTGACGAAGTGCGTCAGGGCGAGGGTGCTGGTCGCGCTCATCATGGCGTCAATTGTTGCGGATGCCCGCGAAGAGGTCGTCCTCGGGGAGCGAAGTGTCCACGAGCGACTTCGCGAGCTCGTATTCCTCCGTCGGCCAGACCTCGCGCTGGATGTCCATCGGCACCCGGAACCACCCGCCGTCGGGGTCGATCTGGGTGGCGTGGGCGATCAGCGCCTTGTCGCGGATCTCGAAGAAGTCGGCGCACGGGACATAGGTGGTCAGGGTGCGCTCGCGCTGCTCGAACTGCTTCCAGCGCTCCAGCCACTCGCCGTAGGGCGACTCCAGGCCGCGCGCCAGCAGCGCCTCGTGCAGCGCGAGGGTGCGCGGCTTGTTGAAGCCCTGGTTGTAGTAGAGCTTCTGCGGCTGCCAGGGCTCGCCGGCCTCCGGGTACTTCTCCGGGTCGCCGGCCGCATCGAAGGCCACCATCGTGATCTTGTGGGTCATGATGTGGTCCGGGTGCGGGTAGCCGCCGTTCTCGTCGTAGGTCGTGATCACCTGCGGCTTGAACGTGCGGATCAGCTCCACCAGGCGCCCGGCGGCGACGTCGACGTCCTGGAGGGCGAAGCAGCCCTCGGGCAGCGGCGGCAGCGGGTCGCCCTCGGGGAGGCCGGAGTCGACGAAACCCAGCCATTCCTGCTTGACGCCCAGGATCTCCCGGGCCTCGTCCATTTCCTTCTTGCGCACCTCGTGGATGTGCTCCTCGATGTACGGGTCCCCCTGGAGTTTGGGGTTGAGGATGGAGCCTCGCTCGCCCCCCGTGCAGGTGGCGACCAGCACGTCCACCCCCTCGGACACGTACTTGGCCATGGTGGCCGCCCCCTTGCTCGACTCGTCGTCGGGGTGGGCGTGAACCGCCATCAATCGCAGCTGCTCAGTCAAGACTCGATCCTCAGTGAAGCGCCGGAGAAGATGCCTCCTATAGTGACCGAAGCGAGGGGGCGCTGTATTCCCTGGGGCGGGGACCCCCCCGGGGGTCTGCTGGTTCCCGGTCCCCTACCAGGAGGATGGATCATGGCCGCGGTGCGCGAAGGGCTGCCGGACGGACGCTACGGACGCTCCGCCGACCAGCGCGCCGACCGCACCCTCAAGATCGTCGGCGCGGTGCTGGGCGCGGTGCTGCTCGGCGTGGTCGGCTGGCTGGGCGCCTCCTACATCTCCGGGCAGGACCTCAGCGGCCGGATCATCACCTGGGAAGCGGTCTCCGACCACGAGGTCAAGGTCCACCTCGAAGTGGTCAAGGACAAGGGCGACACCGGGGTGTGCACGCTGCGTTCGCAGGCCATCGACGGTTCCGAGGTCGGCCGCAAGGACGTCGCCATCGACCAGCGCTCGGGCCAGGTCGACACCGAGGTCTCGGTGCGGACGACGAAGCGCGCGACCAACGCCGTGCTCGTCGGCTGCACGCGCTCGGCGGCCGGCAAGAGCTGACCCCGGGGCGCCCGGATCGGGGCCGCGCGACGGTACCGACGGCTCCCCGGTGACACGTTCGGACGAGCCCTGAGCACCGCCCGATCGCCTCTGATCAGCGGCGATGCGTTCCTGTCCGGTCACTGTGAAATTCCTCTTCCCCCTTTTGTGCCGGAATTGTTAGGCTCGTGGTTTCGCCCACCGGTGAAGGCGCAAACCTTCCAGGTAGGGCGTTTGATTTATCCCCAGTACCGACGAGGAGCACCTGTGACCCAGACCAGCGAGAACGTCACCTGGCTGACCCAGGAGGCGTATGACCAGCTCAAGGCCGAGCTGGAGTACCTGTCTGGTCCCGCACGCGCCGAGATCACCGAGAAGATCCAGGCGGCCCGCGAGGAAGGTGACCTGAAGGAGAACGCCGGGTACCACGCGGCCAAGGAAGAGCAGGGCAAGCAGGAGCTGCGCGTCCGTCAGCTCAAGCAGCTGCTGGAGTCGGCGAAGGTCGGCGAAGCCCCTGAGGCCAACGGCACGGTCGCCCCCGGCATGGTCGTCACCATCGCGTTCGACGGGGACCCGGACGACACGCTTTCCTTCCTTCTGGCCTCGCGGGAGTACGCGAGCGGGGACATCGAGACCTACTCCCCGCAGTCGCCGCTGGGGTCGGGTGTGAACGGCAAGAAGGTCGGCGCCGATGCGGAGTACGAGCTGCCCAACGGCAAGACCGCGTCGGTGAAGATCCTCGACGCCAAGCCGTACAACGGCTGAGCCGCGAGGCACCCCGAAGCCTCACGCGAAAGCGGCCCGGAGCAATCGGCTCCGGGCCGCTTCTCGTCGGTGTGGGCGGGTGGTTCAGACGGTCGCCGAGCGGTACTTGCGGACCGCGAGCGTCCGGAAGATCGCGATGATCAGGACGGACCAGAGCACCGAGGCGAGCACCGGGTGTTGCATAGGCCAGGCGTCCGGCACCGGATAGCCCTTGGGAAGGTTGCCGAACAGGTCCCTTGCTGCCTGCACGGTGGCGCTGAAGGGGTTCCACTCGGCGAAGTACCGAAGCACCGTTGGCATGTTGGCGCTGGGCACGAAGGCGTTGGAGATGAACGTCAGCGGGAAGAGCCAGAGCAGTCCGCCGGAGGTGGCGGCCTCAGGGGTGCGCACGCTCAACCCGATCAGTGCTCCGATCCAGGAGAACGCGTAACCCAGCAGGAGCAGCAGGGCGAAGCCGGCCAGCACGCTTGCCACGTTCTCGTGGACGCGCCAGCCGATGATCAGCGCGACCACGGCCAGCACCACCAGCGTCAGCGCGGTCTGCACCAGGTCGGCCAGGGTCCGGCCGGTGAGGACGGCGCCGCGGGACATCGGCAGGGAGCGGAACCGGTCGATCAGGCCCTTGTGCATGTCGTCGGCGATCCCCGCGCCTGCTCCGGCGGTGGCGAAGGTGACGGTCTGGGCGAAGATCCCGGCCATCAGGAACTCTCGGTATCCGGAGGGGCTGATGCCCGCACCTGGGACGCTGATGGAGCCGCCGAACACGTAGCTGAACAGCACCACGAACATGATCGGCTGGATGAGCCCGAACACGAGCACTTCGGGAATCCGCAGCATGCGCGTGACGTTCCTGCGGGCAATGACCAGGGAGTCACTGATGCCGCTCACTTCGCCAGCTCCTTCCGGGCTCCCAACCCACTCACGTTCAGGTCTCGGCCGCGCAGCGAGATGAAACCTAGTCGAGACGGGCGAACACGATTCGGGATGCGCAGCATCCGGATCAGATTGCGCTGGGCGACGACCAGGGAATCGCGCACGGAACGGGTGAGGCCGCCGCGCGACCGGGGGTTCCGGGCGGGGGCCTGACCGGCCGCGTGATCGACCGCGCTCATCGCACACCTTCCTTCGTGGTCTGCGCGTCGGGCCGGTCCCGGTCCGCGCGTCCGTTGCCGTTCTCCGCCGTCTCGGCGGCGTGCCCGGTCAGGGCGATGAAGACGTCGTCGAGGGTCGGGCGGCGCAGCCCGATGTCGTCGATCTCCACGCCGCGGGAGTCCAGTTCGCGGATGACCTCGGCGAGCAGCTTGGCGCCGCCGGTCACCGGGAACGTCAGCTTGCGGGTGTGCGACTCGACCGTGCCCTCGCCCTTGGCGACCGCACGCAGGACGCCCTCGGCCGCCGGCAGGTGCTCGGCGGCGTGCACCACGACCTCGATGCGCTCGCCGCCGGTGCGGGCCTTGAGTTGGTCGGAGGTGCCGCGGGCGATGACCCGGCCGTGGTCGACGACGCAGATGTCGTGCGCGAGCCGGTCGGCCTCCTCCAGATACTGGGTGGTGAGCAGCAGGGTGGTGCCGCCGGCGACCAGTTCCTGGATGACGTCCCACAGCGCCTGGCGGTTGCGCGGGTCCAGGCCGGTGGTCGGCTCGTCCATGAACATCACGGGCGGGCTGACGACCAGCGCGGCGGCGAGGTCGAGCCGGCGGCGCATCCCGCCGGAGTAGGTCTTGGCGGTGCGGTCGGCGGCGTCGGCGAGGTTGAACCGCTCCAGGAGCTCGTCGGCCCGGCGCTTGGCCTCGCGGCCGCCCATCTGGTAGAGCCGCCCGACCATGACCAGGTTCTCCCGGCCGGTCAAGTACTCGTCGACAGCGGCGAATTGGCCGGAGAGGCCGATGGCGCGGCGGACCGCGTCGGGGTGCGCGAGGACGTCGATGCCGGCGACCCGCGCGGTGCCCCGGTCGGGGCGCAGCAGGGTCGTCAGGACGCGCACGGCGGTCGTCTTGCCGGCACCGTTCGGGCCGAGCAATCCGAGGACGGTTCCCTCGGGGACGTCGAGGTCGACGCCGTCCAGCGCCCTCACCTCGCCGAAGGTCTTCACCAGCCCTTCGGCATAAATGGCGCCTGGCATGTGGGTACCCCCATGGCTTGGGTCGATTCAGGTCGATACGGCGGATGAGCCGAATGGTACGGAGAACAGTTCGGTTCGCCCTGCTTTGCGGTGGTTCGCGTGATGTCAGGGCTGCGGTGCAGCGCGCTTCCGCGGCGGCACAGCGTGGCGCAGCGCCCCCGCGGGCCACCGATGCTACTCCAGACGCGATACATCGCGTTATGGATTTTTACGATGCCCAGACGCCCAGACGCAACGCAGCGGAGCGGCAGCCGCTCGGCCACCACCCCGCTTACCCCCGATGCGCGCCCGCGCACCGCCGGCTCAGACCGCGACCACGTCGTACCCCGCCTCGCGCAGCGCCGCGCGCACCTCGGCGCAGTGCTCGGGCCCCTTGGTCTCCAGATGGAGCTCGACCTCGGCCTCGGTGAGCCCGAGCCGGGGATCGGTGCGGACGTGCCCCACGTCGAGGACGTTGGCGTCCACCACCGTCAGGACGCCGAGGAGGGTGGCCAGCGCGCCCGGGCGGTCGGTGAGGCGGAGCCGGAGGGAGAGGTAGCGGCCGGCGACGGCCATGCCGTGCCGCAGGATCCGTTGCATCAGCAGCGGATCGACGTTGCCGCCGGAGAGCACCGCGACCACCGGGCCCTCGAACGAGCCGGGCGAAGACAGCAGCGCCGCCACCGGGCTCGCCCCCGCCGGCTCCACCACCAGCTTCGCCCGCTCCAGACACAGCAGCAGGGCGCCGGACAACTCGTCCTCGGTGACCGTGCGGACGCCGTCCACCAGCCGGTGCACGATCTCGAACGGCACGTCCCCGGGCCGCCCCACCTTGATCCCGTCGGCCATCGTGGTCAGCGGCTCGATCGCCACCGGCCGCCCCACCGCCAGCGACGGCGGATAACAGGCCGCGGCCGCCGCCTGCACCCCGACCACCCGCACGTCCGGCCGCAGCGCCTTGACCGCGACGGCGATGCCCGCCGCCAACCCGCCGCCGCCCACGCCGACGACGATGGTCCGCACCTCCGGGCACTGTTCGAGGATCTCCAGGCCGACCGTGCCCTGGCCCGCGATGATGTCGCGGTGGTCGAAGGGGTGGATGAAGACCGCCCCGGTCCGCCGCGCGTGCTCCTGGGCCGCGGCCAGCGTCTCGTCCACCACCTGGCCGTGCAGCCGCACCTCGGCGCCGTACTCGCGGGTCGCGGCGACCTTCGGCAGCGGGGCACCGACCGGCATGAAGACCGTCGAGGCCACCCCCAGCAGGGACGCCGCCAGCGCCACCCCCTGTGCATGGTTGCCGGCGCTCGCCGCCACCACGCCGGCCGCCCGCTCCTGTGCCGACAGCCGGGCGATCCGCACATACGCGCCGCGGATCTTGAACGAGCCGGTGCGCTGGAGGTTTTCGCACTTGAGGTGGACGGGGGCGCCCACCCGCTCCGACAGGTAGCGGCTGCCCTCCAGCGCGGTGGCCCGCGACACCCCGGACAGCAGCTTCTGCGCCTCGCGCACGTCGTCAACCGTGATCTCCCCGGGGCCCGCCGGTGTGGTGGGTGCGGAACCCGTGGGCCGGTGCGACGCGTGCGACGTGTGGTCGGCCATGCGGTCAGTGTCGCAGTTCGGCCACCGACGGGGCTTTTCCGGCCGGATGGCGGACACCGGTGTGCCGCCGACCCCGCTCACGACAGGGCAGGTACGGCCGGCGCCGGCGCCGCGTACGCTGTCTTCCCAATTACCCGCCCCGATTAAGCGAGCCCCGGCCATGCCCACCTCTCCGGACATGACGACCCACACCGACACCGCCCTTCTCGACGCGCTGCAGCACCAAGTGGCCGTCTTCGCCCGCCGCGCCGAACAGAGCCGGCTCGGCGGCGTCGGGCAGGCGCGCAACTCCATGGACCGCGCCGCCTATCTGCTCCTCAACCGCCTGGACCAGGAAGGCCCGATGGGCGTCAAGGCCCTGGCGTGTGGGATGGGCATCGACTCCTCCACCGTCACCCGGCAGGTCGCGCCGCTGGTGGACGCCGGACTGGTCAGCCGCACCACCCACCCCGAGGACGGTCGCGCCGTCGTCCTCGAACTCTCCGAGCGGGGGCACGCCCGGCTCGACGAGGTGCGGGCCTCGCGACGGGCGCTGATGGCGATGGTGACGGAGGAGTGGAGCGAGGAGGAGCGCACGGCGTTCACCACGCTCCTGACGCGCTTCAACACCTCCCTTGCCGACATCACGGCACTGTCGCCGAGCGGTCCGCCGGCCGCTTCTTGAGGCGTTTCGCCACGTGTTGGGGTGCCCCGTTGCGTAGGGAGGCGTTCGCTACGTGGGGAGGCGTTCGCCACGCGAGGTGGCGGGCTCCACGCGAGGTGGCGGGCTCCACGTGAGGTGGCGGGCTCCACGTGAGGTGGCGGGCTCCACGTGAGGTGACGCCCACGGGGCGTCGTCCTCGCGTGAGCGGATCGGGGGGCGCCCGCCGCGCAGGCGTCGCGCGGTCGCGTCGCCCCTCTTGACCCGGCCCCGAGCTGCCGTGCCAATAGGGGCCAGGGGGCTGGCCCGTTCGGCGCCGGGGTGCCGCCCCAGGGGCCGGGGCGTCGGCCGCCCGGCATCCGGGAGGCGCGGTGGGGGAGCGGCAACAGGAACGGGAGCGACGCCGAGCCCGGGAGTTCGCGGCGTTCACCGCGGGCGCGGCGGGGCGGCTGCTGCACGCCGCCGTACTGCTGACCGGCGAGGTGGCGGACCAACCGGCCCCCGCCGCCGAGGAGTTGCTGCTCACGGCGCTGGCCCGGACGTACGCGGGCTGGGAGCGGCTGCGCGGCGAGGACCCCTACGAACGGGCCCGCCGGGAGCTGGCCGCGGGGTTCGCGCGCACCGCCCGACGACATCGCCGGCCGCGGGGCGGTCCGCTGGGCCGCCTGACCCCGCGCGAACGGCTGGTGCTGGTGCTGCGCCTCCACGAGGACGTCGCCGAGGAGCAGATCGCCGCCCAACTCGGGCTCCCCGCCGAGCGGGTGCGCACCCTGTGCCGGCACGCCGTCTGCGCACTGCGCAGCCGCCCGGACGCGCATCCCGCGTTGCCGTGAACCCGCGGGAGGGTCAGGAGCGGACCGCCCCGGAGACCGGCACGCCGTCCGGCGGCCGTAACGGTCCATCGGCCGGGGCCCGTTGGAGCACCCCGCCCCAGGAGACCGGGCGGCCGGATTCCCGGGCGCCCGACCGGAAGGAGAGCGAGGTCCGGCGGATGCTGCGGGCCGGACCGTATCCGCCGGTGCCGCCGGACCTCGGCGGGCGGGCCGCCGCCCGGGGCCGCCGGCTGCTGCTGCGGCACCGCCTGCTGCACCGCACCGGGGCGCTGCTCGCCCTGGCGGCGCTGCTGACTCTCCTCATCTGGGCGGGAGTTGAGCAGCCCTGGCGCCCGCCACCGGCCCGCACCACCCCTCCCGTAGCGGGGTACTGACCCACGGCGGGGCACCGACCCCGTACCGAGGACCGAACGGGCCGGGGGCGGACCACCGGGAACACGCCTCAACCGGCCGCCGAGGACGGGTCGCAGCCGACCACCGACGACGGGTCACAGCCGACCGTCGAGGGCCGGACCGCGGCCGTCCGTCGAGCGGGAGCCGGCTCAGCCCAGCGCCTGCGTGAGGTCGGCCAGCAGGTCCTCGACGGACTCGATGCCCACCGAGAGGCGCACCAGGTCCGCGGGGACCTCCAGCGCCGAACCGGCCACCGAGGCATGCGTCATCCGCCCCGGGTGCTCGATCAGCGACTCCACGCCGCCCAGCGACTCCCCGAGGGTGAACAGCTTGGCGCGGTTGCAGACCTCCACCGCCGCCGCCTCGCCGCCGGCCACCTGGAACGACACCATGCCGCCGAAGGACCGCATCTGCTTGGCGGCGACCTCGTGGCCGGGGTGCTCGGACAGGCCCGGGTAGTAGACCCGGGTGACCTTCTCGTGCGAGGTCAACAGCTCGGCCACGCGCGCCGCGTTGGCGCTGTGCCGGTCCATCCGGACGGCCAGCGTCTTGATGCCGCGCATGACCAGCCAGGCGTCGAACGGCCCGGCGATCGCGCCCATCGCGTTCTGGTGGTAGGCCAGTTCCTCGCCGAGGGCGTCGTCGTTCACCACCAGCGCGCCGCCGACCACGTCGGAGTGGCCGCCCATGTACTTGGTCGTGGAGTAGACCACCACGTCCGCGCCGAGGGCGAGCGGCTGCTGGAGGTAGGGGCTGGCGAAGGTGTTGTCGACCACCAGGCGGGCCCCGGCGTCCCGGGCGATCCCGGCGAGCGCCGCGATGTCGCTGATGCCGAGCAGCGGGTTGCTGGGCGTCTCGACCCAGATCGCCTTCGTACGGGGCCGCAGCGCGTCCCGTACGGACTGCGGGTCGGAGGTGTCGGCCACCGACCACTCCACGCCCCACCGCTCGACGACCTTGGCGAACAGCCGGAAGGTGCCGCCGTAGGCGTCGTTGGGGATCACGACGTGGTCGCCGGGGACGAGCAGGGTGCGCAACAGGCAGTCCTCGGCGGCGAGGCCGGAGGCGAACGCGAGGCCGCGACGGCCACCGTCGAGGGCGGCGAGGTTCTCCTCCAGGGCGGTGCGGGTCGGGTTGGCGCTGCGGCTGTACTCGTAGCCGCCGCGCAGCCCGCCCACTCCGTCCTGCTTGTACGTGGAGACCTGGTAGATGGGCGGTACCACCGCGCCGGTGGCCTGGTCGGGCTCCTGACCTGCGTGGATGGCACGGGTTTCGAAGTGCTGGTGGCGCGTCTCGCGCTGATCGCTCATATCTTCTGAGGGTAGCTGGCCCCACGGCCGAACTTTCCGGAACTTTCTGGTTCGCTGGATAGTGGATACGTAGGAGAGGACGGAGATCGCCCCGGCGACCGGTGCCCGACCCACGGACCACCCGCCGTCGACGGCCTCCCCTCCGCCCACCCGCCCCTCCAACCGGGACACACCACATGGACGCTCTGCTGCTTCTCTTCGCCGCGATCGCGCTCGGCGGTCTGGTCTTCCTGCCGTGGATGCGGCGCCGGCGGGCCGCGGCGCACACCCAGCGGGGCCTGACGGTGGCCACCGACCCGATGGCCGGCTACGGCTTCGTCCCCCTGGAACAGCTCGACGTCCGGCTGCCCGGCCCCGACGAGGAGCTGGCCCGGGCGCTCGACGAGGTCCGCCGGACGCACGACTGGCGCCCGGCCGCCGAGCTGCTCCGGTCCACCGGCGACGACTGGGAGCTGCGCTGGCAGCGGGTGCAGACGCTGGCCGGCGCGGCCGCGTTCGAGCTGGCGGAGAGCGCCCAGGCCACCGCCGGGGGCGCGCGGACCGGCGGCATCTGGCTGCGCACCTGGCGCGCGGAGGCCCCCAAGGACCCCGGTGGCGCGCAGACACACGCCCAGTTCCTGGTCCTCCAGGCGCTGCGCGACCCCGGCTCGCAGGACTTCCGCATGATCCTGGAGGAGGCCCGTACGGTCTGCCGGGAGGCCGCACTGCTGGCGCCCGGCAGCCCGATCGCCCACATCACGGAGCTGGCCGTCGCCCGCGGCCTGGGCGAGCGCGCCGCCGACTACGAGGAGCTGTGGGCCGAGGTCCACCGACGGGCGCCGCACCACATGGGCGCGCACCTGGCGGCGCTCCCGTACTGGTCGCAGAAGTGGCACGGCTCCCGTAAGGAGGCCGAGGAGTTCGCCGCGCGCGCGGCCGCCGCGGCCCCGGCCAAGAGCCTGCTGCCGGCCCTCCCGCTCTTCGCGGTCTACGAGCACCTGCCCGAGGCCAACATGGTCCGCAGTCTCTTCCAGAGCGCCGTCGTCGAACGCGCCATAGAGGGCGCCCACTTCGCCCTCCAACAGGCCCCCGCCGACCACCCCATGGCGCCGCACGTCCGCCACCTGCTCGTCTGGTTCCTGGTTCGCGCGGAGCGCTACGCCGAGGCGATGGAGCAGCTCCGACTCGTCGACGGCCACGTGGGGGCCGTCCCCTGGTCCTACGGCCGCAGCCCGGCCGCCGAGTACGCCGCCTACCGCGCCCTGGCCATCGCCGGCTGGGAACAACTCGGCGGCACCTCGGCCAACTTCCGCGCCCAGGGCTAGGGCGCTTCTGACGGATCTCCGTGGAGGAAGGAGCGGCGTCTGGTGCGTGCGATCGCAAGGCGCCGGGATGGCTTCATAGCGGAGCTATG
>NZ_JBHVJX010000024.1:0-118453 GCF_042798755.1 Streptomyces sp. NPDC057743 | reverse complement strand
TGCGGAGCCGTCTCGCCCAGAGACAAGAACTCCGCCCGCGTGATGCTGGTCCGGGCTGGTCTCTGTCCCGGCTAGTGCTGATCGTGTAAGACCTGTCGGCCCGCCGGGCCGCAGGCAACGTGAGTCAGGAATCCCGCTCGCTTACGGGGGGGGAGGAGTCAACACAGCATCACCACCGAACGCAGCACGTCGCCGGCGTGCATCCGGTCGAAGGCCCGCTCCACCTCGTCGATGGCGATGGTCTCGGTGACGAACGCGCCGAGGTCGATCCGGCCCTGCTGGTGGAGGTCGATCAGCATCGGGAAGTCCCGGGACGGCAGGCAGTCGCCGTACCAGGAGGACTTCAGGGCGCCGCCGCGGCCGAAGACGTCCAGGAGGGGGAGTTCCAGGGTCATCTCGGGGGTGGGGACGCCCACCAGGACGACGGTCCCGGCCAGGTCGCGGGCGTAGAACGCCTGTCGGTAGGTCTCCGGGCGGCCGACCGCGTCGATGACGACGTCGGCGCCGAATCCGCCGGTGAGCTCCCGGACGGCCTCGATGGGGTCGGCGGTACGGGAGTTGACGGCGTGGGTGGCGCCCATGGAGCGGGCGGTCTCCAGCTTGCGGTCGTCGATGTCGATGGCGATGATCTTCGCGGCGCCGGCCAGCCGGGCCCCGACCACCGCCGCGTCGCCGACCCCGCCGCAGCCGATGACGGCGACCGAGTCGCCGCGGCCGACGTTCCCGGTGTTGATCGCGGCGCCGATCCCGGCCATCACGCCGCAGCCCAACAGCCCCGCGACGGCCGGCGCGACCTTGGGGTCGACCTTGGTGCACTGGCCGGCGGCGACCAGCGTCTTGTCGGCGAACGCCCCGATGCCCAGCGCCGGGGACAGCTCGGTGCCGTCCTTGAGCGTCATCTTCTGGCGGGCGTTGTGGGTGTCGAAGCAGTACTGGGGCCGTCCGCGCAGGCACGCCCTACAGGAGCCGCACACCGCACGCCAGTTGAGGATGACGAAGTCCCCGGGGGCGACGTCGGTGACGCCCTCGCCCACCGACTCGACGATGCCCGACGCCTCGTGGCCGAGCAGGAACGGGAAGTCGTCGTTGATGCCGCCCTGCTTGTAGTGCAGGTCGGTGTGGCACACCCCGCACGCCTGGATCTGCACCACGGCTTCCCCGGGCCCCGCATCGGGCACCAGGATCGTCTCCAGCCGGACCGCCTCGTTCTTGCCCGGCGCCACGACGCCGCGCACTTCCTGTGCCATCGGTACCGCCCCTCTTCAAAGATCACGTACGGGACCACTGTGGCGCACCGCCACCGGGTTGTGCCACACCGCGCGCGGACGCGGCGCGCGCACCGCGGCCCCGGGGGCGTCGCCGGCCGCCCGCCTCACCAACGGGGCACGGCCGGGGCGGTCCAGTCGGGGTGGGCGCGGCGCATCGCGGCGGCGTCGTCGCGGTCCCGGTAGGTGCCGTCGTCGGCCAGCCAGCGCTGGTGCAGGGCGGCGAGCCGGTCGCGGTCGAGGGTGACGCCGAGGCCGGGGGCGTCGCCGACGTCCAGGTGGCCGTCGCGGAAGACGGGGCGTTCGGTCAGGACGTCCTCGGTCTGCCAGGGGTAGTGGGTGTCGCAGGCGTGGTCCAGGTTGGGCACGGTGGCCGCCACGTGGGTCATGGCGGCGAGGCTGATGCCCAGGTGGGTGTTGGAGTGCATGGCCAGCCCGAGGCCGAACGTGCGGCACAGGGCGGCGAGTTCGCGGGTGGCGTGCAGTCCGCCCCAGTAGTGGTGGTCGGAGAGCACGATCTGTACGGCGTCGCGGGCCACTGCCTCGGGGATCTCCTCGAAGGTGGTGACGCACATGTTGGTGGCGAGCGGGAGGGGTGTACGGGCGGCGACCTCGGCCATCGCTTTGGTGCCGCTCACCGGGTCCTCCAGGTATTCCAGGACGTCCGCGAGGGCGTCGGCTACCTGGAGCGCGGTGGGCACCGTCCAGGCGCCGTTGGGGTCCAGCCGCAGCGGCCGTCCGGGGAACTCCTCGGCCAGTGCCCGGATCGCGGCGGTCTCCTCCTGGGGTGCGAAGACGCCGCCCTTGAGCTTGAAGGACGTGAAGCCGTACCGGTCGGCGAAGCGGCGGGCCTGGGCGACGATGCCGGCCGGGTCCAGGGCGGCGCCCCAGTCGTCCGTCTCGCCGGGGCCTGCGGGGTGGCGTTGCCAGCGGTAGAAGAGGTAGGCGCTGTAGGGGACGCGGTCGCGCACGGCGCCGCCGAGCAGGGCGTGGACGGGCAGGCCGGTGGCGTGCCCCCAGGCGTCCAGGAGGGCGACCTCGAAGCCGGAGCGGACCGAGCGGCGCAGTTTGCCGGCGGTGCGGACGCCGCGCAGCCCGGCGGCGTCCACGCCCTGTGCGCCCCCGTTCCCGCCGTGCGCGCCGGCTGCTACGAGGGAGTCCGCGCCGGTCTGTTCGGCGAGCGCCGCCAGGCTGTTCAGGTCCGTGACCTGGCGGCCGACGAGGGCGTTGGCCAACGGGCGGGCCAGGGCGAGGTATTCGGTGTCCCCGTAGGTCTCCCCCAGGCCGGTGGCGCCGCCCTCGGTGACCACCTCGATGATCAGGCGCGGGGTGTAGGGCTGGTGCACGCCTTGGGTGTTGAGCAGCGGGGGGTCGGCGATCAGGACCGGGGTGAGGCGGACCTCGGCGACGAGCAGGTCCGCGGGGCGGGGGGCGACCATCGGCGTTCGTCTCCATATGTAGACAACATCCATGGATCGGGATGGAGGCTAAGGAGCGGCCCCGTACACCGTCAAGGGGCTTGCCGGACAGCCCAGTTGAGCCCCGACCCAGGCACCCGCCACCCACCCTTTATCAATCCGTTAATCTGCGCGCGTAGATAGCCGCGCGCCACCTCTGTTACACCTACCCGGGACCACCCCGCTTCCTGAAGGAGCCGCGCATGCCCCGTCCCGTCCTCTCCCGCCGCGTCCGCCTGGGCGGCGCGGTGGCCGCCGCCCTCGTCGCCGGGACCGCGGTGTTCGGCACCGGCCAGGCCACCGCCGAGCACTCCGTGCCGCGCACCGACAAGGAGATCCCCAACCTCACGCAGGTCGAGGACAAGATCAAGGCGTACTACGGCGACACGGTGACGGCCGACGGCGAGCACTACGCCTCCCCCACCAGCAACTACGCCCGCCAGGTCCGCGGCATCGAGGCCAGGGCGCGCACCTACCTGGCGCACGCGCTGGCCAAGAAGGACGCCGGGAAGGCCAAGCCGGCGATCGTCCTGGACATGGACGACACCACGCTGCTGACCTACAACTACGAGCTGAAGGTCGGCTTCAACTTCACGCCCAAGTCCCAGGACGCGTACCTCGAACACACCGACATGGCCGCGGTGTTCGGCATGAACGACCTGGTCACCTGGGCGCACAAGAAGGGCGCCGAGGTCTTCTTCGTCACCGGCCGCAAGGAGGCCCAGCGCGACTGGAGCGTGCGCAACCTCAAGAACGTCGGCTACGACGTCCCGTTGGACCGCGCCCACGTCTACCTGCGCGACAAGGAGCACCCGCCGCCCTACCTGCCGTGCGGCACGACCTGCTCGACCATCGGCTTCAAGTCGGGCACCCGCAAGCACATCGAGTCCCTCGGCTACCGCATCGTCGCCAACTTCGGTGACCAGTACAGCGACCTGGAGGGCGGCGCCGCGCGGCGCACCTTCAAGCTGCCGAACCCGATGTACTACCTGCCGTGAGGTGCGCGGCCCCGGCGCTCGCCCAGGGGCGCCGGGGTCCCGCCCTACGGGCCGCGGGTCAGCGCCTCTTGGGCAACGGGACCCGCAACAGGTCCCTGGCGACGGTGAGTTCGCCGGCGAAGCCCGCCGCGCGCGCCTGTCGCTCGAAGTCCGCGGGGTCGGCGTAGCGCTGCGAGAAGTGCGTCAGCACCAGGTGCCGCACCCCGGCGTCGACGGCCACCTTCGCCGCCTGCCCGGCCGTCAAGTGCCCGTGCTCCTGCGCCAGTTGGGCGTCCTCGTCGAGGAAGGTGGACTCGATCACCAGCATGTCCACGCCGTCCGCGAGGGCGTGGACGCCGTCGCACAGCCGGGTGTCCATGACGAAGGCGAAGCTCTGGCCGGGCCGCACCTCGCTGACCTCGTCGAGGGTCACGCCGCCCAGTTCACCGGCCCGTTGGAGGCGCCCGACGTCCGGTCCTGCGATGCCGTGGGCGGCCAGCCGCTCCGGCAGCATCCGCCGGCCGTCCGGCTCGGTGAGCCGGTAGCCGTACGACTCGACCGGGTGCGAGAGCTTGCGCGCGGTCAGGGCGTAGCCCTTGTCGCGGTCCAGTTCGCCGTCGGCGGAGACCGGCCGCTGTGCGATCTTGACGGTCTCGCGGTAGGCGGTGGCGTACCGCAGCCGGTCGAAGAACCGCTCGCCGCTGGCCGGGTAGTGGGCCGTCACCGGGTGCGGCACCCGGTCGAGGTTGATCCGCTGGATCACGCCGGCCAGGCCCAGCGAGTGGTCGCCGTGGAAGTGGGTGATGCAGATCCGGTTGAGGTCGTGGGCGGCGACGCCGGCCCGCAACATCTGGCGCTGGGTGCCCTCGCCCGGGTCGAAGAGCAGCCCCTGGCCGTCCCACCGCAGCAGATAGCCGTTGTGGTTGCGGTGCCGGGTGGGGACCTGGCTGGCGGTCCCGAGGACGACCAGTTCGCGTACCGACATGGCTCGTTATCCGGGGGGCCACTGGAGGCCGCGGCCCCCGAGGACGTGCAGGTGCGCGTGGAAGACGGTCTGGCCGGCGCCGGAGCCGGTGTTGAAGACGACCCGGTAGCCGGTCTCCTCGATCTGGTCCGCGGCGGCGACCTCGCGGGACTCGCGCAGTATGTCGGCGATCACCTCGGGTTCGGCGCCGGCGAGCGACGCCGCGTCCGGGTAGTGCACCTTGGGGATCACCAGAACGTGCGTGGGCGCCTGGGGGTTGATGTCGCGGAAGGCGACGGTGGTCTCGGTCTCCCGGACGATCGTCGCCGGCACCTCCCTCGCCACGATCTTGCAGAACAGGCAGTCGGCCTGCGGATTTCCCGCCACCGGTGGGCTCCTCCCGGGTCGCGCGGCGTGCGCCGTACGCACCGTGCGTACGCCCTCCGGATGCTAGCCGATCACCCCGCGCGGCCCCGCGGGCCGGTCCAGGAGGCCCCGGAGTCGATCCCGCGGATCGCGACCGGTCTGACCCTAAGCTGACCCCTCAGACCGCATTGGCCCCACAAACGGGAGTTATGCACCATGGCAACCACGCGCACCGCCAAGACCCACTGGGAAGGCAACCTCCTCCAGGGCAAGGGCACCGTGGCCCTGGAGTCCTCCAAGGTCGGCACCTACGACGTGAACTGGCCCGCCCGCGCGGAACAGCCCAACGGCGTCACCAGCCCCGAGGAACTGATCGCCGCCGCCCACTCCTCCTGCTACTCCATGGCCCTCTCGCACGGCCTGGCCGGCAAGGGCCACACCGTCGAAAGCCTCGACACCCAGGCCGACGTCACCTTCCAGCCCGGCGAGGGCATCACCGCGATCGCCCTCACCGTCAAGGCCCGCGTCCCCGGCCTCTCCGCCCCCGACTTCCAGTCCGCAGCCCAGGACGCCAAGCAGAACTGCCCCGTCAGCCAGGCCCTGGCAGGCGTCAAGAACATCACCCTGACCGCCGAACTCCTCTCCTGACCAACACCACCCCCCCCCAGCCCGGACGTTGACCTCCAGAGCACCACAACGGCCGCCCCCCACCGCCCCATTCCCCACCCCACAACGGGAGGGGACGGGCCGGAGGGGCGGGTGTGCGGGACGTAAAGCGAAGCAGTCCCGCACACCCGCCCCGGAGGCCCGTCACCGCACCCAACAGCCCTTGCGCCGCAGGCGCAAACAGCACCCCCACGGCGGGAAAGCCAACAACGTGGGGCACGGCCGGCCGCAGGCCCACGGCGGGAAAGCCGACAACGTGGGCAGAACCTAGCCCCAGCGCCCCGTACGCCCCAACAACAACGCCACCGCCGCCGTCCCGGCCGTAGACGTCCGCAACACACTCGCCCCCAACCGATACGGCTTCGCCCCCGCCTCCGCGAAGAGCGCCAACTCCTCCGGCGAGACGCCGCCTTCGGGGCCGACGACGAGCACGATCGAGCCCGCCGTGGGGAGTTCGGCGGTGGCGAGCGGGCTGCTGCCCTCCTCGTGGAGCACGGCGGCGAAGTCGGCGTCGGCGAGCAGCTCGGCGACCTTCTTGGTCGACAGCGGGTCGGCGACCTGCGGGAACGTCAGCCGGCGGGACTGCTTGCCGGCCTCTCGCGCGCTGGCCCGCCACTTGGCGAGCGACTTGGCGGCCCGTTCGCCCTTCCACTGGGTGACGCAACGGGCCGCGGGCCACGGCACGATGGCGTCCACCCCGGTCTCCGTCATGGTCTCCACGGCCAACTCACCGCGGTCGCCCTTGGGCAGCGCCTGCACGACGGTGAGGGTGGGCGCCGGCGGCTCCTCGGTACGCAGCGCGGTGACGGCGACGGTGAGCCGGTCCTTGCCCTCGACGGCGGCGACGGTGCCCTCGGCGCCGGTGCCGGCGCCGTCCGTCAGGACGATCTCCTCGCCGACCCGGAGCCGCCGCACCGACACCGCGTGCCGGCCCTCGGGGCCGTCCAGGGTGAGCGTGCCGCCGGCCCGTACACCGGCGAGCGCATCGACCTCGACGAGGAAAACGGGCGCCGTCATGCCGCACCTCCACTCGTGCCGAAACCGGCGGAGCCCTCCGCGCCAAAACCGGCGGAGCCACCCGTGCCGTAACCGGCGCCGGCCGGGCGGCCGTTGGCCAACGCGGCGCGGGCGGCGTCGAGTTCGGCCACCAGGACCTCCACCAACTGCCCGGCGGGTAGCTCCCGCGCCAGCCGATGGCCCTGCCCCGCCCAGAGGTTCATCCCCTGGGCGTCGCCCGCCTTGGCGGCGGCCTTGCGGACCGGGGAGGTGAGGTAGTGCACGGCCGGGTAGGCGGCCGGGGCGTACGGGCCGTGCTCGCGAAGGAAACGGTTCACCAGTCCGCGGGCCGGGCGCCCGGAGAACGCCCGGGTCAACTCGGTATGCGTGAACAGGGGGTTGATCAGCGCCTGCTTGTGCAGCGGGTGGGCGCCGGACTCGGGGGTGATCAGGAAGGCGGTGCCGAGCTGCGCCATCGTGGCGCCGGCGGCCAGCACCGCGGCGATCTGGGCGCCGCGCATCAGCCCGCCGGCGGCGATCACCGGGATCTGCACGGTCTCCCGCACCTGTGCCAGCAGCGCCAGCAACCCCAGCCCGGCGCCGGTGCCGTCGGCGTGCGGGTCGTCCCGGTGGGTGCCCTGGTGGCCGCCCGCCTCCACGCCCTGCACGCACACCGCGTCGGCGCCCGACCACTGCGCGGCCTGCGCCTCGGCAGCCGTGGTGACGGTGACGATGGTGTACGTACCGACCTTGGCGAACGCGTCGAGGACCGCCCGCGAGGGGCAGCCGAAGGTGAAGGAGACCACCGGCACCGGGTCGTCCCTCAGGATCGCCAGCTTGGCCTCGTAGCCGTCGTCGGCGGAGCCGTCCGCATCGCCGAGCTCGGTCTCGTACCAGGTGGCCTCGCCGGCGAGTTGCTCGCGGTAGACCTCGACGGCGGAGGCGTCGGCCAACGGGGGTTGCGGCATGAAGAGGTTGACGCCGAAGGGCCGGCCGGTCAGCCCGCGCAGCTGCTTGATCTCCTGGTACATGCCGTCGGCGGTCTTGTAGCCGGCCGCCAGGAAGCCGAGGCCGCCGGCCTCGCAGACGGCGGCGGCCAACGCGGGTCCGGAGCCACCACCCGCCATCGGGGCCTGCACGATGGGGTGGCGGCAGAGATCGGTGAGCGCGGTGGGCATGCCCACATCGTGTCACGCCCCGGGCCCCGCCCAGAACCGGGGCGACGGCCGCGGGAAACCCGCTGACCGCCGCCCCGTTTGGTGCGTCTACCGCCCGTTGAACGCATCCTTCAACCGCGAGAACAGCCCCTGCTGCCCGGGCTGGAACTGCCCCTGCGGGCGCTCCTCGCCGCGCAGCTTGGCCAGCCGGCGCAGCAGTTCCTCCTGCTCGGGCTCCAGCTTGCTCGGGGTCTGCACCTCGACGTGGACGATCAGATCACCACGGCCGTTGCCGCGCAGGTGGGTCACGCCGCGGCCGTGCAGCGGGATCGACTGGCCGGACTGGGTGCCGGGCCGGACGTCGACCTCCTCCATGCCGTCGAGCGTCTCCAACGGGCACTTGGTGCCCAGCGCCGCCGCGGTCATCGGGATGGTGACCGTGCAGTGCAGATCGTCGCCGCGGCGCTGGAACACCGGGTGCGGCAGCTCGTGGATCTCGACGTAGAGGTCGCCGGCGGGGCCGCCGCCGGGGCCGACCTCGCCCTCGCCGGCCAACTGGATCCGGGTGCCGTTGTCGACACCGGCCGGGATCTTGACCGTGAGGGTGCGGCGGGAGCGGATCCGGCCGTCGCCCGCGCACTCCGGGCACGGGGTCGGGACGACCGTGCCGAAGCCCTGGCACTGGGGGCAGGGCCGGGACGTCATGACCTGGCCCAGGAAGGACCGGGTGACCTGCGAGACCTCGCCGCGGCCGCGGCACATGTCGCAGGTCTGCGCCGAGGTGCCCGGCGCCGCGCCCTCGCCGCTGCACGTGGTGCAGACGACGGCGGTGTCGACCTGGATGTCCTTGGTGGTGCCGAACGCGGCCTCGCTCAGCTCGATGTCGAGGCGGATCATCGCGTCCTGGCCGCGGCGGGTCCGCGAGCGCGGGCCACGCTGCGAGGCCGTGCCGAAGAACGCGTCCATGATGTCGGAGAAGTTGCCGAAGCCGGCGCCGAAGCCGCCCGCACCGCCGGCGCCGCCGGCCTGCGAGAGGGGGTCGCCGCCGAGGTCGTAGACCTGCTTCTTCTGCGGGTCCGACAGGACCTCGTAGGCGGCGTTGATCTCCTTGAACCGCTCCTGGGTCTTGGGATCCGGGTTCACATCCGGGTGGAGCTCTCGCGCCAGCCGCCGGAAAGCCTTCTTGATCTGGTCCTGCGAGGCGTCACGGCTGATGCCGAGGACCGAGTAGTAATCCGTGGCCACTTACGACTCCGCGAGGATCTGTCCGACGTAACGTGCCACTGCGCGTACCGCTCCCATCGTTCCGGGGTAGTCCATGCGGGTCGGTCCGACCACGCCCATTTTCGCGACGGCCTCGTCGCCCAAACCGTATCCGACGGTGACGACCGAGGTGGACGTCAGACCCTCGTGAGCATTCTCATGCCCGATGCGTACGGTCATGCCCGAGTCGCCTGCCTCCCCGAGCAGCTTGAGCAACACCACGTGCTCCTCAAGGGCTTCCAGCACCGGCCGGATGGTCAGGGGGAAATCATGCCCGAAGCGCGTCAGATTGGCGGTGCCGCCGATCATCAACCGCTCTTCGGTCTCCTCCACCAAAGTCTCCAGCAACACCGACAGTACTGTCGAAACCGTGGCCCGGTCGTCCTGTTCGAAGGATTCCGGGAGATCCTGCACCAGCTGCGGGACGTCGGTGAAACGGCGGCCGACGATCCGGCTGTTGAGCCGGGCGCGCAGGTCCGCCAGGGACGTCTCGCCGAACGGCGTCTGGCAGTCGATGAGCCGCTGCTCGACGCGGCCGGTGTCGGTGATCAGCACCAGCATCAGCCGGGCCGGGGCCAGCGCCAGCAGCTCGACGTGCCGGACGGTGGACCGCGTCAGGGACGGGTACTGCACCACCGCGACCTGTCGGGTGAGCTGCGCCAACAGCCGCACGGTGCGGCCGACCACGTCGTCGAGGTCGACGGCGCCGTCCAGGAAATTCTGGATCGCCCGCCGCTCGGGGACGGACAGCGGCTTGATGCCGGCCATCTTGTCGACGAAGAGGCGGTAGCCCTTGTCGGTCGGGATCCGGCCGGCGCTGGTGTGTGGCTGGGCGATGAAGCCCTCGTCCTCCAGGGCCGCCATGTCGTTGCGGACGGTGGCCGGGGAGACGCCCAGCTTGTGGCGCTCGGTGAGGGCCTTGGAGCCGACCGGCTCCTCGGTCCCGACGTAGTCCTGGACGATGGCGCGCAGCACCTCAAGCCTGCGTTCACTGAGCATTTCGCCACCTCCAGTCGGCCGTCCCGCCGGTCGTCTCTTACTGGCACTCACCTGGTCCGAGTGCCAGACCCGCAGCCAGTGTACGGCCGGGCGGAGCGGATACAGCAAGGGCGGGCGCACTGAGGGCTTACCCACCACCGTCTGGTCCGACCCCGGGCCGTCCCGGAGAGTTCCCCGAGCGATCCCCTGGAAATCCCTTATACGACGCCTTGTTGGCGCCCCGGGCCCGCGCCGGGGGCGCACCGCGGCGCGCCCCACGAGATACTCGTGCCCGCCGGCATTCCGCCGGGTTTCCACCGGGTGCAGGGCAACGCTATCGCGGGGGCGCTAGCGTCCTGCCATGCGCACCACTTGGGAAGAGGCCGGCTGGGAGCGGCTCGGCGCCGGGGTCGTCCGGCGCCGGATGCCCGGCTGGGACGAGACGGTCGGCGTGATCGCCGGCGCCGACGGGGTGTTGCTCGTCGACACCGGTGCGACCCTCGCCGCCGGGGCAGAGCTGCGCCGCACGATCCGCGGGGTGCTGGGCCGCGATGTGACGCATGTCGCGCTCACCCACCCGCACTTCGACCACGTACTGGGCACCGCGGCCTTCGCCGGCGTCGAGGTGTACGGCGCGGCCGGGGTGGCCGGGCTGCTCCGGGGCGGCGGGGAGGCGCTGCGGCAGGACGCGGTCCGGCACGGCGTGGACCCGAAGGCCGCCGCCGAGGCCGCGGACCACCTGGTCGTCCCGCGCCACCAGGTGGACGGCCGAACGACCCTCGACCTCGGGGGGCGGGAGGTGCTGCTGGTCGACGTCGGCCCCGGTCACACCGCCCACGACCTGGCCGTCCTGGTACCCGGCCGGCCCGGCGAACGGGACGTCGTCTTCTGCGGCGATCTGGTGGAGGAGTCCGGCGAACCCCAGGCGGGCCCGGACGCGCTGCCCCGGCGGTGGCCCGCCGCGCTCGACCGGCTGCTGGCCCTGGGCGGCGAGCACGCCCGGTACGTGCCGGGGCACGGCGCGGTGGTGGACGCGGCCTTCGTCCGCGCGCAACGGGACGCCCTGGCGGCCCGCTTCGGCACCGCCAACTCGCCCTGACCCGAAGGCCGTTGCCCCGCCCCCCTCCCGACGCTCGCCCACCCCAGCGCCCGTGGCACCGCTCGCCACCCAACCCACCGACTGTCCGACCCCCGACCCGTAGGGAACCAACCCCATGCACAGCAGGCACTACAGCCCCGACCTCACTCCCCCCTGGAAGAAGCCGAAGCCGGTGCCCGAGGTGCCGGCCGATCCCGGGCTGGTCGTGGAGGAGGTGGCCACGGGCTACTGCGGCGCGGTCATCCGGTGCGAGAAGACCGCCGAGGGCACGACGGTGACCCTGGAGGACCGCTTCGGCAAGCAGCGGGTGTTCCCGATGGCGCCGCGCGGCTTCCTCCTGGAGGGCAAGACCGTCACCCTCGTCCGGCCGCCGGCCCGCCCGGCGGCGAGCGGGCCGGCGCGCACCGCCTCCGGTTCGCTCGCGGTCCCCGGGGCCCGCGCCCGGGTCGCCCGCGCCGGCCGCATCTACGTGGAGGGCCGGCACGACGCCGAGTTGGTGGAGCGCGTCTGGGGCGACGACCTACGGATCGAGGGCGTCGTCGTGGAGTACCTGGAGGGCATCGACGACCTTCCGGCCATCGTGGAGGCGTTCTCCCCCGGCCCGGACGCCCGCCTCGGCGTCCTGGTGGACCACCTCGTCCCCGGCTCCAAGGAGTCCCGGATCGCGGCGTCGGTGACGGACGGGAACGTGCTGGTCGTCGGCCACCCGTACATCGACGTGTGGCAGGCGGTGAAGCCGTCCTCGGTGGGCATCGCCGGCTGGCCGCAGGTCCCCCGGGGCCAGGACTGGAAGACCGGGGTGTGCCGGGCGCTGGGCTGGCCGGAGAACACCGGCGCGGCCTGGCAGCGGATCCTGTCCCGGGTGCGGTCGTACAAGGACCTGGAGCCGGCGCTGCTGGGTCGGGTGGAGGAGCTGATCGACTTCGTGACGGCGCCGGAGGGCGCGTGACGGGGCGGAAGGCTCTCTGAGCGGCGGGGCTCCGGTGACGGCGGTGGGCGGTGGCCGACGGGCCTACGGGGTACAGGGCACCGCCCGTTGCACCGTCGTGCACGGGCGCGGTGGTGAGCGCACTCTGGTAACAGCGATTCCGGAGGTGACCGCCATGTTGAAGACCGCTGTCGGATGGCATGTCGAGATGGAATTCGAGGAGGACATCCACCGCACCCGGGCCGCCGCGCTGGTACGGCTGCCGGACGGGACCGAGGTGCGGTCCCATGGTTATGCCAGCCGCCACCCCGCCGACGGGAACCAGCCCCGGGTCGGCGAGGAGGTCGCCGGGGCCAGGGCCCTCAACGACCTGGCGATGCAGCTGCTGACCAAGGCCCACGACGAGATCGACTCGGCATCGGGCCGGTCGTCCCGCCCGTTGACGCACTGATCATCGGGGCGCCGACGCCCCGAGCGTGGTGTGGTGAAGTCCCCGGCGCCTTGGGGGTGTTGGGGGACACGGCGACGCGGCAAGGAGTGCGCGAGCGCCCGGGGCGCCCGGGGCGTCAGTCCACCAGGTCGCGGACGACCGCGTCCGCCAGGAGTCGGCCGCGGAGCGTCAGCACCGCCCGCCCGGCCTCGTACGGGCCGGGCGCCAGGAGGCCGTCGGCCAGCGCGCGGGCGGCGGCGCGGGCGCCCGCGGGGGCGAGGAGATCCAGCGGGCAGCCGGCGGCGAGCCGGAGCTCCAGGAGGATCCGCTCGACGCGGCGGTCCTCGTCGGCCAGCACCTCGCGGCCGGCGCCCGGTGAGCGGCCCTCGGCGAGGGCCTGGGCGTAGGCGGCGGGGTGCTTGACGTTCCACCAGCGGACGCCGCCGACGTGGCTGTGCGCGCCGGGCCCGGCGCCCCACCAGTCGGCGCCGGTCCAGTACAGCTCGTTGTGGCGGCAGCGGGCGGCCTCGGTGGTGGCCCAGTTGGAGACCTCGTACCAGGAGAAGCCGGCGGCGGTCAGGCGCTCCTCGGCGATCAGGTAGCGGTCGGCGTGCACGTCGTCGTCGGTCATCGGGACCTCGCCGCGGCGGATCCGGCGGGCGAGTTGGGTGCCCTCCTCGACGATCAGGGCGTAGGCGGAGATGTGGTCGGGGCCGGCGGCGGTGGCGGCGTCCAGGGAGGCGCGCCAGTCGTCGTCGGACTCCCCTGGGGTGCCGTAGATCAGGTCGAGGTTGACGTGCGCGAAGCCGGCCGCGCGGGCCTCGGCGACGCAGGCTTCGGGGCGGCCCGGGGTGTGCGTGCGGTCGAGGATCTTCAGGACGTGCTGGCGGGCGCTCTGCATGCCGAAGGAGACGCGGTTGAAGCCGCCGGCGCGCAGCTCGGCGAGGTAGCGCGGATCGACGGACTCCGGATTGGCCTCGGTGGTGATCTCGGCGTCGGGCGCCAGGCCGAACTCGTCGCGCAGCGCGGCCAGCATCCGGCCGAGGTCGGCGGCGGGCAGCAGGGTCGGGGTGCCGCCGCCGACGAAGACCGTCTGTACGGGACGGGGGTCGTCGCCCAGTACCTTGCGGGCCAGCCGGACCTCCTCGACGAGGGTGTCGGCGTAGTTGTCGCGGGAGGCCAGGGCGCCGCCGCGGCCGCGCAGTTCGCTCGCGGTGTAGGTGTTGAAGTCGCAGTAGCCGCAGCGGGTGGCGCAGTACGGCACGTGCAGATAGAAGCCGAGGGGGCGCTCGGCGGCGCCGGTCAGCGCATGGCGGGGCAGCGCCCCGTCCTCGGGCATCGGCTCACCATCTGGCAGTGCGGAAGGCATGGGGTCCATTGTCCGTCATGCCGAAGGGTTCCGGTTCGGGGCCCGGAATACCTCCCCCACCCGCCCGGTTGTGGCCCCACAGGGGGCCCTCGCGTCCCCTACGGGACCCGTTCGACCGTCCCCTCCGGGCCGCCCGCCCCACGGCCGCCCGCCCCCTAGGGGGCCCATCCCTTAGGGCCGCCCCCTAGGGGCGCCCACCCCCACCCGCCGCCTGGAGGACCATCAGGGCCAGGTCGTCGTCGGGCGGGGTCGGTCCGAAGGCATGGACGGTGCGGCGGATGTGTTCGGCGATGGCCTCGGCGCTGCGTCCCGCGGTCGCGGCGAGCGCGCCGGCCAGACCGTCCTCGTCGTCGAAGAGCCGCCGGCCGCAGCGCCGCTCGGTCACCCCGTCGGTGACGCACAGCAGCGTCTCCCCGGGGCGCAGATCAAAGGACTCGCTGACGTAGACCGCCTCCTCGACGACGCCCAGCAGCATCTGCGGCGCCGCGACGACCCGGACCGCGCCGTCGGTGCCCAGCACCAACGGGAGCGGATGGCCGGCGCTGGCCAGGGTGCAGCGGGCGCCGCCGGCGCCGCCCCCGTACGGGACGATCTCGCCGTAGAGGAGCGAGAGGAAGCGGGCCTGTTCGCCCTCCTCGCGGATCTCCACGGGGGACTCCGCGCCCGCGCCGGCCGCCGCCACCGCCGCCGCGACGGCCGCGACGGAGTCCGAGGCTTCCCTGGCCATGGTCTTGTTGAGCCGGTCGAGGACCTCGGAGACGCCGAAGCCGTCGCGGGCCAGCAGCCGCAGTACGGGGCGGGCGAGTCCGGTGACCGCGGCCGCCTCCGGGCCGCTGCCGCAGACGTCGCCGAGGGCGAAGCACCAGCGGCCGTCGCCGGCGTCGAAGAGGTCCCAGAAGTCCCCGCCGGCCCAGGCGCCCTCGCGCGGCTCGTAGACGACCGCCGACGCCACTCCGGGGACCCGGGCCCGGCCCTGCGGCAGCAGCCGGCGCTGGAGGACCCGGCTGATGCGTTCCTGGCGGCTGTAGGCGCGGGCGGTGGCGACCGCGCGGGCGGCCCGCCGGCACAGGTCCTCGATCAGCGCCGCCACCTCGCCGGGGAACCGCCGCAGCCCGGCCCGCCCGAGCAGTACGGTGCCCAGCCGCCGGCCGCCGGTGACCAGCGGGCAGGCCAGTGCCGCGCCGCCGAACTCCCCGTCGCCGACCGGCTCGTCCGGCCAGGGCACCGGCACCGGCCGGTTGCCGGCGGTGGCGTCGGTCTCCAGGCCCGGCGGCTCCTTCTCCAGCGCGGTGCGCAGCGCGTCGATCCGGCACTCGTACATGTGCCAGACGCGGGCGAGCCGCGGCGCCTCGCCGTCCTCGGTGAGGCCGCGGCCGGGGGCGCCGCCGTCGCCGTCGTGCAGCCACACCGCGCACCAGTCGGCGAGCCGTGGGACGATCAACTGGGCGGCCAGCGAGGCGACTTGGTCGGCGTCGAGCTGCCCGGAGAGCAGGTCGGACGCCTCCGCGAGGAAGGAGAGCGCGCCGCTGTCGACGCCCCCGCGGCCGGGTGCCGGGCGGTCCTCGGGCGGGGCGGGGCGGCGCGGCACCGGGGCGAGGAGTTCGGAGGTCCGCAGGGCGCGCCGGAACGCCCGGTCGTCGTGGGCGTCCGCGGTGGCGTAGGCGTCGCAGGCGTCGTCGACGGTGTCCGGTTCCGGCCAGCTGGCGTCGGGGGCGCCGACCGGCAGTCGGAACCACACCGTCTTCATCGCCCGCCGGTAGGTGACGCCCCAGGCTTCGGCGACCGCGCTGATCAACCGGAGCCCGTGGCCGCCGCCTTCGGGGGCGCCGGTGTCCTCGCGGGCCCGTACGGGCTGGGTGGGGTGTCGGTCGGAGACCTCGATGACCAGTCCGGGGCGGGGCGGCTCCTCGGTGGCGGCGTCCGGGGCGTCGTCGGGGTGCGGCAGCGGCTCCTCGGCGGGGTCGAGCCGGCAGAGGAGTTCGACGGTGGTGCCCGCGTGCACCACCGCGTTGGTCACCAACTCGCTGACCAGCAGCACCGTTTCGTCCGCCAGCCGTTCGGTGAGGCGGTCGGCGCCGGGCAGCCCCCGCGCGCGCCACTGCGCGAAGGCGGCCCGGACGAACTGCCGCGCGGCCGCCGCGGCCCGCGGGTCCCCGGGCAGCGTGGCGCGCAGGGTGCGGGCGGCGGGCCCTGCGATGTCGTTCCGTCCGGCCGTAGTTGTCATCCTCATTGAGCAACTCCCGAGCGGTTCCCCAGCGGCGCCGGATGCGCCTCCCGCCAGGGTGACAGAACGAGCGCACGCATAAGCGGTGAGTCACGGAAGTGCGTGGTCAGAGGCGGTGACGTGGCTGACGCGGGACGAGACCGGCCCGCTGAGCCTCCCAGGGGCCGGCGGCGAACGGGGCGCGGTGCGGGCCCGCCGGAGCGTGCGCCCGCATCGCGCCCTCCCGATTACGCCTCCCGCGCGCCGGCGTACATCTCGTCGAGCAGGTCCTTGAACGCCCGCTCCACCACCGGCCGTTTGATCTTGAGGCTGGGGGTGATCTCCCCGTGCTCGATGTCCAGATCGCGCGGCAGCAGCCGGAACTTGCGGATCTGCTGCCACCTCTGGAGCCCCTCGTTGACGCGCTCCACGTAGCCGTCGATCAGCGCGCGGACCTGGTCGGTGGCGACGACCTCGGCGTAGCTCTTGCCGCCCAGGCCGTGCTCCTTGGCCCAGGTGAGGATGGTCGGCTCGTCCAGGGCGATCAGGGCGGTGCAGAAGTTCCGGTTGGCGCCGTGCACCACCACGTTGGAGACGAACGGACAGACGGCCTTGAACTGGCCCTCCACCTCGGCGGGGGCGATGTACTTGCCGCCGGAGGTCTTGATGAGGTCCTTCTTGCGGTCGGTGATCCGCAGGTAGCCGTCGGCGGACAGCTCGCCGATGTCGCCGGTGTGGAACCAGCCGTCCTCCTCCAGCACTTCGGCGGTCTTGTCGGGCAGGCCGTGGTAGCCCTGCATGATGCCGGGGCCGCGCAGCAGGATCTCGCCGTCCTCGGCGATCCGCACCTCGGTGCCGGGCATCGGCTTGCCGACGGTGCCGGTGCGGTACGCCTCGCCGGGGTTGACGAAGCTGGCGGCGCTGGACTCCGTCAGGCCGTAGCCCTCCAGGATGTGGATGCCGGCGCCGGAGAAGAAGTAGCCGATGTCCGGGGCGAGGGCGGCGGAGCCGGAGATCGCGGCGCGCAGCCGGCCGCCGAACGCCTCGCGCAGCTTGGCGAAGACGAGGGCGTCGGCGACCTTGTGCTTGGCGGCGAGCGTGAACGGCACCGAGGCGTTGCCGGTGTGGCGGAAGTTCTCCTGGGAGGTCTTGGCGTACTCCCGGGCCACCTCGGCCGCCCACTGGAAGATCTTGTACTTGGCGGCGCCGCCCTCCCGGGCCTTGGCCGCGACGCCGTTGTAGACCTTCTCGAAGATCCGCGGGACGGCGGCCATGTAGGTGGGCCGGACCACCGGAAGGTTCTCGATGATCTTGTCGACCCGGCCGTCCACCGCGATCACGTGGCCGACGGAGATCTGCCCGGCGGTCAGCACCTTCCCGAAGACGTGCGCCAGCGGCAGCCAGAGGTACTGCTCGTCGTCCGCGGTGATCAGCCCGGTGGCCTGGAGGGCGCGGGCCATGTACGCCCAGCAGTCGTGCGCCAGCCGGACGCCCTTGGGGCGGCCGGTGGTGCCGGAGGTGTAGATCAGGGTGGCCAGTTGGTCGGCGCGGAGCGCGGCGACCCGTTCCTTGACGCACTCCGGGTGCTGCTCCAGGTAGGCGGTGCCGCGCTTCTCCAGTTCGGCGAGGGAGAGCACCCACCCCTCGGGGTCGTCCTCGGCCAGCTGGGCGTCGGTCTCGTCGATGACCACGACGTGGGCCAGCTCGGGGAGTTCGGCGCGTTTGGCGCGGGCCTTGGCGAGCTGTGCGGCGTTCTCCGCGATCAGCACCCGGCTGCCGGAGTCGGCCAGGATGAAGGCGGTCTCGTCGGCGTTGGTGGAGGGGTAGACGGTGGTGGTGGCGGCGCCGGAGCAGAGCACGCCGAGGTCGGCGAGGATCCACTCGACGCGGGTGTTGGCGGCCAGCGCCACCCGCTCCTCGGGGCGGATGCCGAGCGAGATCAGCCCGGCGGCCGCGGCGAGGACCCGCTCGGCGGCCTGGGCCCAGGTCAGCGTCTTCCAGTCGTCCGGTCCGGTGCCTGAGGCCGGCGGGACGGGATAGCGGTATGCCTCGGTATCCGGGGTGGCCGCGACCCGCTCCAGGAAGAGGGTCGCCACCGAAGGCGGCCGGTTGTCGATCAGCGTGTGAGTGTCGGTCACGGCGTCCTCCGGGGCCCGCTTCGTTGCTGGTGACTCGCGAGTAACCTTTGAGCAGTGATCAGAGTAGAGCCCGTGACGCTGCCACGTAAGGGTCTGCACCCGACTGGTTCACGATGTGACCCGCACGAAAGGTGCACATGACACACGCTTGACCGGCGGGCCGACCAGGAACGACGACGGGGCGCCGGCTCCCGTCAAGGAACCGACGCCCCGCGAGCGGGCGCAGCGCCCACCACGCCCAACTACGCCCCGTTTGGGGCTACTTCTTCCGCTTCTTCGTCCTGCCGCTCCGCTACTTCTTCTTCGCGTCGCCGTCGGAGTCCGAGGACAGCACCGCGATGAAGGCCTCCTGCGGGACCTCCACGCTGCCGACCATCTTCATCCGCTTCTTGCCTTCCTTCTGCTTCTCCAGCAGCTTCCGCTTACGGGAGATGTCACCGCCGTAGCACTTGGCGAGGACGTCCTTGCGGATGGCGCGGACCGTCTCACGGGCGATGACCCGGCTGCCGATGGCGGCCTGGATCGGCACCTCGAAGCTCTGCCGCGGGATCAGCTCGCGCAGCTTGGCCACCAGCCGCACGCCGTACGCGTACGCCTTGTCCTTGTGCGTGATCGCGGAGAACGCGTCGACCTTGTCGCCGTGCAGCAGGATGTCGACCTTGACCAGGTCGGCCGTCTGCTCGCCGGTGGGCTCGTAGTCCAGCGAGGCGTAGCCGCGGGTCTTGGACTTGAGCTGGTCGAAGAAGTCGAAGACGACCTCGGCGAGCGGCAGGGTGTAGCGGATCTCGACCCGGTCCTCGGAGAGGTAGTCCATGCCCAGCAGCGAGCCGCGGCGGTTCTGGCACAGCTCCATGATCGCGCCGATGAACTCGCTGGGCGCCAGGATCGTGGCCCGGACCACCGGCTCGTGCACCGTGTCGATCTTGCCGACCGGGAACTCGCTGGGGTTGGTGACGGTGTGCTCCGTCCCGTCCTCCATCAGCACCCGGTAGATCACGTTGGGCGCGGTGGCGATCAGGTCGAGCCCGAACTCCCGCTCCAGACGCTCCCGGATGACCTCCAGGTGCAGCAGGCCCAGGAAGCCGACGCGGAAACCGAAGCCCAGGGCCGCCGAGGTCTCCGGCTCGTAGACCAGCGCGGCGTCGTTGAGCTGGAGCTTGTCCAGGGCGTCGCGCAGCTCGGGGTAGTCCGAGCCGTCGAGCGGGTACAGCCCGGAGAACACCATCGGCTTGGGGTCCTTGTAGCCGCCCAGCGGCTCCTCGGCACCCTTGGTGAGCTGGGTGATCGTGTCGCCGACCTTGGACTGCCGGACGTCCTTCACGCCGGTGATCAGATAGCCGACCTCGCCGACGGACAGGCCGTCGGCCGACTTCATCTCCGGCGAGTTCGTCCCGATCTCCAGCAGCTCGTGCGCGGCGCCGGTGGACATCATCTTGATCCGCTCACGCTTGCTGAGCGTGCCGTCGACGACCTTCACGTACGTCACGACGCCGCGGTACGCGTCGTAGACCGAGTCGAAGATCATCGCGCGGGCGGGGGCGTCCTTGACGCCGACCGGGGACGGCACCTCGCGGACGACGCGGTCCAGCAGCTCGGGCACGCCGACGCCGGTCTTGGCGGAGACCTTCAGGACGTCCTCGGGCTCGCAGCCGACGAGGTTCGCCAGCTCGGCGGCGAACTTCTCGGGCTGCGCGGCCGGCAGGTCGATCTTGTTGAGGACGGGGATGATCGTGAGGTCGTGCTCCATCGCCAGGTAGAGGTTGGCGAGGGTCTGGGCCTCGATGCCCTGGGCGGCGTCGACGAGGAGGATGCAGCCCTCGCACGCGGCGAGGGACCGGGAGACCTCGTAGGTGAAGTCGACGTGGCCCGGGGTGTCGATCATGTTCAGGATGTGGGTCGCGCCACTTCCTTCGCCCTCGGAGGGCGCCCACGGCAGCCTGACCGCCTGGGACTTGATCGTGATGCCGCGCTCGCGCTCGATGTCCATGCGGTCGAGATACTGCGCGCGCATCTGCCGCTGGTCGACGACGCCGGTGAGCTGGAGCATCCGGTCGGCGAGCGTCGACTTGCCGTGGTCGATGTGCGCGATGATGCAGAAGTTACGGAGGAGCGCCGGGTCGGTACGGCTCGGCTCCGGCACGTTCGTAGGGGTCGCGGGCACGCAGGGTCCATTCAGTGAACGCGGGTAGGCGGGACTCGGTCTTGTGAGGTCTCCCCCCATCGTCCCATGAGCGCCGGGGGTGGGGCGGTTCGGGCATCCGGGACGGGCGGGACGAGGGCCGGCCCGTAGCCCGGTTTGGGCGCGCGTAAACCCTGCTGGTAGCCTGGTCCACTGCGCTTCGTGCCCTCTCTCGTGCGAGGCGCAACTCGAAACTCCAACGAACCTGAAAAGGCTCTTTCGTGGCGAACATCAAGTCCCAGATGAAGCGGATCAAGACCAACGAGAAGGCTCGTCAGCGCAACAAGGCTGTCAAGTCCTCGCTGAAGACCGCGATCCGTCGCACCCGCGAGGCCATCGAGGCCGGTGACCTGGAGAAGGCCACCGCCGCGCAGGCCCTGGCGGCCCAGAAGCTCGACAAGGCCGTCAGCAAGGGTGTGCTGCACAAGAACAACGCCGCCAACAAGAAGTCGGCGCTGGCCAAGAAGGTCGCCGCCCTCAAGGGCTGACCTCCACCCGACCGCGCTCGTCGCGGTCACCCCTGCCGTTCAGGGATCCAGCGGCCCCTCTCACCGCTCCCTGCCGGTGCACCACCGCGCCGCACGCGGCCTGCGTTCGCCACGCGGGTGCGGCGCCCAGGCTCTCCGCGGAATCCAATCCGCTGAGCGCCACCCATAAACCCATAACTAGATCCACACGCCGTGGGATTCACGGAGATCCGTGGAGCTCCAGGGAGATCCGCAGACATCCACAGAGATCCACGGTGTGTGGACGGGAAGACCCCGCCAGTGCCTTTTGGGCCGGCGGGGTTTTTCGTTGGGGTTTGGTTGGGTTGTCGTCGGGTTTTCGTCGGGTTTTCGTCGGGTTTTCGTCGGGGTGAGTCGGGTTGGGGGCTGGGGGGGTTCTGGTGGGTGATGGGGCTTTCGTTGCTTGGTGAGTTGGTCGTTCTGTGTTGAGGCGATCGTTGTGCGATGAGGCGGTCGTTACGTGTTGGGGGATTGGTACGTAGCGGGGTGCTCGCTACGTAGCGGGGTGCTTGTCGTGGGTGGGGCACGCGGGGAGGCGGGGGAGAGCGCGGGGCGCTGAGCTGTCGGCCGTGGGGCGGCGGGCCGCTATGGGCCGGGGCCAATGCCGGAGTTGTCCGCTACGCTGCCGCCATGTCCAATACGGGGGACCAGAACGATCCCTTCCCGGCGCCACAGCCTCCCGCCTACGGCCCGCCGCCCGCACCGCAACCGCCGGTGCCCGCCCAGCAGAACCCCTACGCCCAACCGCTCCCGCAGGGTCCGCAGGGCCCCCAGGGTCCGCCCCCGGGAGCGCCACCCGCGCCGCCGCCCCAAGTACCGGGCGGCTACGGCTATCCGACGCCAGACACCTCGGGGGTACCAGGTGTACCAGGCGTACCGGGTGCGGCCTACGGGTCGCCGCCCGGCGGGGGGCCTGGCGTTGCCCCTGGCCCGCTCCCCGGCGCCGTCCCCGGCATCGAGGCGCCCCGTCAGGGCACCGCTGCCTCCGCCTCCGCCTCCGGCTGGCTGTGGGCCGTCGGCGGCGCAGTGGCCGCCACCGCGATCGGGGCGTCCGTGCTGTTCGCCACCGGCGCGTTCTCTTCGGAGCCCGCCCCCCAACTCAAGGGCTACGCCTACCGGTCCGACCTGTGCGCCGCGACCTCCCTCACCCCGTTCGAGGGCGCCGGGTACAAGGCGAAACCGAGCCCCGGCAGCGGCACCGGCTCGGGTTCGGGTACGCCCGGCGCACCGAGCCCGTCGTCCCCGCCGAACCCGCAGCACAGCGGGGCCCGGATGACCTCCATGGACTCGATGTGGTGCAACGTCTCCCTCACCGCGGACAACGCCGGCCCCACCGCCGGCTACGCCTCGACCTGGGTCTACAACTCCGCCACCCTGCACAAAAAGGCCGACCCGGCCCCGGAGTTCGCCGACATCTACCGCTCCTACGAGAAGCAGCAGACCTCGGTCACGTACAAGGTCGAGCCCGTGTCCGGCATCGGCGACGAGGCGTACCTCATCACCCGCAACGGCGTCCCCGGCAGCAACAACAACTCCTACGTGATCCTCGCCGTCCGCGACGGCTGGATGACGTACCAGTCGACCTGGTCCAGCTATACGCCGAGCAGTAGCGGCACCAAACCGCCGACGCCGGCCGAGATCGCCACGATGCTGGAAACCGGCACGAAGGAAACCCTCAAGCAGCTACAACGCTGAACCCCCGGATTGGGGCGCCGGATTGGGGCGCCGGATTGGGGCGCCGGATTGGGGCGCTGGGTTGGTACGTCAGCTTGGGACGTCGGCTTGGATTAGAGCGTCGGCTTGGAGCGTCGAGTGACCGGGACGGGGCGCCGACGGGTGCGGTGCCGGGGCGAGTACCGGGGTGCGGTGTCGCGCCCGGCCGCGCCGAACTGCGGTGCGGGGCGGCGGAAACGGGCCGGGTGAGGGGCTCGGCTCGGGTGAGGGCTGTGCTGCGGTAGTGCCTCGGCTGAACTGCGGTGGCTGGCGCCGGACTTCGCCGATTGACTGACCGGCTGATTGACCGGGGCGGTTGATCGACCCGGTCGACCGGTCGACCCGGTCGGCTGCCGTGTTGGTGCGCTGGCTCCGCGATGCCAGCGCACCTCGCCACCGCCGCGCCGCCCGCGCCGCCGGCTCGCCACCTCGTCGGGCTCGTCACCTCGGCGGGCGCGCCAACACCGCCGCTACCGCCGCGAGCGGGCCGCCCGCGCGATCGCCACCACGGCCTTCTCCAGGGCGTATTCGGGGTCGTCCCCACCGCCCTTGACCCCCGCGTCGGCCTCGGCCACCGCGCGCAACGCCGTCGCCACGCCGTCCGCGGACCAACCGCGCATCTGCTGCCGGACCCGGTCGATCTTCCAGGGCGGCATGCCCAGTTCGCGGGCGAGGTCGCCGGGGCGGGCGCCGCGCGGGGCGGAGGCCAGCTTGCCGATGGACCGGACGCCCTGCGCCAACGCGCTGGTGATCATGACGGGGGCGACGCCGGTCGCGATCGCCCAGCGCAGCGCCTCCAACGCCTCGGCGGCCCGCCCTTCGACCGCACGGTCGGCGACGGTGAAGCTGGACGCCTCCGCGCGGCCGGTGTAGTAGCGCGCGACCACGGCGTCGTCGATCGTGCCCTCGACGTCGGCTGCCAACTGCGCGCACGCGGACGCCAGCTCGCGCAGATCGCTGCCGATGGCGTCCACCAGCGCCTGGCAGGCTTCCGGCGTGGCCGAGCGGCCGGACGCCCGGAACTCGCCGCGGACGAAGGACAGGCGGTCCGCGGGCTTGGTCATCTTGGGGCAGGCCACTTCGCGTGCCCCCGCCTTACGGGCCGCGTCCAACAGCCCCTTGCCCTTGGCGCCTCCGGCATGCAGCAGCACCAGGGTGATCTCCTCGGCGGGCGAGCCGAGGTACGCCTTCACGTCCTTGACGGTGTCCGCCGACAGGTCCTGGGAGGCGCGCACCACCACGACCTTGCGCTCGGCGAAGAGCGAGGGGCTGGTCAGCTCGGCGAGGGTGCCGGGCTGCAGCTGGTCGGGGGTGAGGTCGCGCACATCGGTGTCCGCGTCGGCCGCCCGGGCAGCGGCCACCACCTGCTGCACCGCGCGGTCGAGCAGCAGCTCCTCCTGCCCCACCGCGATCGTGACGGGGGCGAGCGGGTCGTCGTTAGCTGTCTTCCTGGCCATCGCGTCCAGCATCCCACGCCCCACTGACAACCCCGCCCGCACCGGGCCCCGGGCACCCGCCCCCGGTGCTCAGTCGCTCGCCCCTGACCGACAATGGACCGGTGAACGACACCCACCACGGACGCCACGTCCTCGTCCTCCCCGACCGCGACGCCGCCGAGGAAGTGGCCGAGGCCCTGACGGAACGCTTCGGCGTCACCGAAGAACCCCAGCTCGTACGGGACGCCCTGGCCGGCGAGGACGACGCCGAGGACGCGCAGTGGCTGGTCGTGGTCGAGGACCCCGACTCCTCCTACGACGCGGCCGGCCTGGCCGCCCTCGCCGGGGAGTACGACGGCTGGCGCGAGACCGAGTAACGCGGGAGACGCCAGGACGGGAGGCACCGGGACCGGAGGCATCAGAGCCGGAGGCGCCAAAGTGGGTTCAGCCCCTCCGCTCGTCCTCCTCCCCCGCGCGCTCCTCCTGGACGAGGGCCGGCTCCCGGTCCAACACGATGCCGAAATGGCTGCGGTAGGCCGGCAGGACCTCCGCCGCCGCCAGCTCGCGCTCCTCCCGGGCGCCCTCGGCACCGGTGAGCACCAACGTGCGCCCGGAGAGCGTCACCCGGCCGGTCTCCGTGAGCCGCGAGCAGACCAGCGACCGCCTGAAATGCGACTTCGGCGACGTCCGCTGCCACCAGCAGCCGGCCTCGAAGTCCGCGAGCTCACGCGGGCGTTGCTCCAGCCTGTACTGCGGCTCCCCGTCCCGGTAGACGTCGAGGTCCCCCTCCCTGGTCTCCACTATGCGGAAGCGCCCGCCGGGGTCCGCCTGCTCCGCATCACTGTCCAGCCGCAGCGGGTAGTGGCTGTGCCGCCCGAATCCGACGTCCGCGAGCCAGGACCCGCTGGACGTGCGGACCCGCAGCGCCAGGTGGTCGTAGGGAATCCCGATCCCCTCGGGCCCGAACACCCGCGCCGAGAGCAGCTCGACCTCATACCCCAAGGCCCGGAGCAGCGCCGCGAACGCGCCGTTGAGCTCGTAACAGAACCCGCCGCGGCGGGCCCCGACGATCTTGTCCAGCAGCGACTGCTCCGCGAGCACGATCTCCTCTTCCAAGTGAATGGCGAGGTTCTCGAACGGCACGGCCCGCAGATGGCTCAGGTGCAACGCGCGCAGCGCCTCATCGCCGGGTGCGCCCGGCCGGTCGGCGGATATCCGCCGAAGGTAAGCATCCGCGGTGGCCTCGTCCATCAGATCTGCGTCCTCTCCCTGTGTCGTCTCTCCATCGTCTCTGCTCCAACAATTCGCCGTGGCATCAACCGTCGCCGTTGCAACGGCTGTCGCGATTGCACTGATCGTCGCTGGTGCGCTGGTCGTCGTCGCTGGTGCATGGCCCAGGTTCAACCGGTCGTGGCAACAGTCATCTGTGATGCGTCGGTCGTCTCTGCTGCGTCAATCCTCTCTGCTGCATCAGTCGTCTCTGCTGCACGCATCGGCCGCACCGGCTTCTGTACCGACGTCCTGACCGACGCCCGGACCGATGTCTCAACCGGCACCTGGAACGGCTGTTGGGCCGGCTCCTGGGGCGACGTCTGGATCGGTATCCAGGTCGATATCCGGTCCCGCCTCCGCCTCCGCCTTCGGAGCGCCCCCTGGGTCGGCGGCCGCCGACCACCGCGGACAGCTTTCCAGGGGTGCCGACCACCGCGATGGCGCCGTCGGTGTCGGTACGCAGCACCAGGGTGCCCCGGGCCCGCAACGCCGCGATGGTGCGCGGTGCGGGATGCCCGTACGGGTTGCCGGCGCCGCAGGAGACGAGCGCCAGGCGCGGTATCAGGCGCTGCATCAACTCGGGGTCCTGATAGGCGGAACCATGGTGCGCCACCTTCAGGACGTCGACGGCGGCCAGCTCCGGGTGGGCGGCCAACAACGCCTGCTGAGCCGGCGGTTCGAGATCGCCCAGCAGCAGGACGGTCAGTCCGCCCGTCCGGACCAGCAGGGTGACGCTCGCATCGTTGGGCCCGGAGAACTCGCCGGCGTCGGGCGGCGACGGTTCCGGCCCGTCCACGCCCGGCCTCGGCGCCAACGGGGCGGTCGGCCAGAGGACTTCCCACGTAAGCGCCCCCAGATGGCGCCGCTCCCCCGGCGCCGCACGGATGACGGGGACCTTGGCCTCGGCCGCGAGGCCCCGCACGAACTTCGCCTGGCTATAGGGCGCTTGGAGCGTCGTGGTCTCGATCGCCCCGACCGAACGCCCGCGCAGCACCCCGGGCAGACCGTCCACGTGATCCGCGTGAAAATGCGTGAGAACGAGTAACGGGATCCGGCGGACACCCAGCTCGGTCAGACAACGGTCGATGGCGCGGGGCTCGGGCCCGGCGTCCACCACCAGCGCCGTACCGTCGCCGGCCGCCAGCACCAACCCGTCACCCTGCCCCACATTGCACGCCACCACCCGCCAGTCCGGCGGCGGCCAGCCGGTCAGCACCCGCGTCAACGGCGTGGGGCGGAACACCGCCAGGACCACGGCCAGCGCGCACAGCACACTCAGCCAACGGCGGCGCAACACCCGCCGGCCGACCGCCAACAGCACCACGGTGACGCCGGCGAGCGTCAGCCCGCCCGTCCAGCCGCCCGTCCACTCGACCTCCGCGCCCGGCAGCGCCGCCCCCGTACGGGCGACACCGGCGATCCACTCGGCCGGCCAACCCGCGCACCACGCCAGCAACTTGGCGACCGGCAGGGCCACCGGAGCCACCGCGAGCGCCGCGAAACCCAGGATCGTCGCGGGCGTCACGGCCAGTTCGGCGAGCAGGTTGCAGGGCACGCCGACCAGGCCCACCCGCGCCGCGATCACCACGATGACCGGCGCGCAGACCGCCTGGGCGGCGGCCGCGGCAGCGATCACCTCGGCGAGCCGGGACGGCACCCGGCGACGCTGGAGGGCGGCGCTCCAGCGGGGAGCGAGCAGGAGCAGGGCACCCGTCGCCAGGACGGAGAGCAGAAACCCGTAACGCCGGGCCAGCCACGGGTCGTAGAGGATCAGGAGCAGGACGGCGGCGGCGAGCGCGGGAAGCAGCGTGCGCCGGCGGCCGGTGCCGATGGCGAGCAGGGTGATCAGCCCGCAGGCGGCGGCCCGCAGCACGCTGGGGTCCGGGCGGCACACCACGACGAAGCCGAGCGCGAGGGCGCCGCCGACCAGCGCGGTGCCACGCAGCGAGAGCCTCAACCGGCGTGCCAACCCGCGCCGTTCGGCCTGGCCGGCGAGGTGCGGTGGGCCGATCAGCACGGTGAGCACGATGGTCAGGTTGCTGCCGGAGACGGCGAGCAGATGCGTCAGATCGGTGGCGCGGAAGGCGTCGTCGAGGTCGGCCGGCACCCGTGAGACGTCGCCCACGACGAGGCCGGGCAGCAGCGCGCGGGCGTCCGGGCGCAGTCCGTCGGTCGCCTCGCGCAGCCCGGCGCGCAGTTTCCCGGCGAGTCGCTGGAGGGCGGACGGTGGCGCCACAACGACCGGCGGGCCGACGGCGGTCACCCGCAGCACGGCGGCCGTCCGCTCCGCCGCCATCAGCGCCGGCGCGGCACGCGCCGTCACCCGGACCCGAGTCGACGGCAGCAACTTCCGCCACTCCGGCGCCAACCCAGCCTCGCCTTCGCCCTCGTCTCCATCAGCGAGCCGCCCCTCTCCCGCTTCCCCCACCTCCTCCCGAAGACCTCTCGTGCGCTTCGCGCCCTTCGTGCCCTTCGTTTCGTGCTGCTGCACGACCGCGAGTACGGGGGTGTGAGAGTCGGTGACCGTCCCGTCCGGGGCCGTGATGCGAACGGCGTCGGCGGTGAACACCAGTGCCGGCGGGGTCCGTTGCGACCCCCGCACCTTGGACCGGGTCAACCGGGGATCTCCGGTCAACTCCAGTTCCACCGTGAGCTGGGCGTACCGCTGCGCCCAGGCGGGCAGCGGCCCGCGCCGCACGTCCGCGGCATGCAACGCCGCGGACGCGGCCCCCGCCGCGGCGCACAGCAACACCGCAGCCAACGCCACGAGCGCCCCCGCGGCGCGTCCGCGTCTTGCCCCACGCCCTCGCGCGAACCGACCGAGCACCGGACCGCCACGGCCCCCACCCCCGCCGTCGGCACCTGCGACACGAGAACGGGCAGACGCACCGAACGCGGTCGAATCGCCGGTATCGGCGCTACCGGCGGAATCGGCGGAATCGGCGAAACCCGCTGCCCCCCTCAGACCAATTGAACCGGCCGAACTGACCGGACCAGCAGGGCCGGTGGCCCCCACACCGCCGCCCGAAGCGCGCCCCCCTGCCGAAACAATCGACCGCGCCGAGGCACCGGACCACTCCGCCAACGACGGCAACGCCCCGGCCCACCAGAGCGCGAACACCGCGAGCACCACGGCCACCGCACACCCCACGGCCACCACGCCGCCCGGCGCGCCCAACGCCACCGCTGCCGCCGCCCATGCCGCCAACGCGGGGCCGACGAGCCGCAGATCAGCGGGCGCACTCCGTGAGGTATCCGCCGTGCCCTCTCCCGCGGCGCTCCCCACCAGGGCGCCCTTCGCCGCCCCGCCATCCGTCGACGCCACGGCGTGACGAGTCGAGGTGGTTTCCTCCCCTGCCGACGTCATGGCGTAACCAAGGAACGCAGATCGGCAAGGCGCCGCTCGCCGATGCCGGCCACCTGACGGAGCTGGTCCACCGACGTGAACCCGCCGTGCCGGGTGCGGAATTCGATGATGTGGCGGGCCAGTACCGGGCCCACTCCAGGCAAGGCGTCAAGCTGCTGCTCCGTCGCCGAATTGAGGCTCACCGGCCCGCTCGCCAGGCCCGATGCACCACTCCCCGAACTCCCTGCACCACCTCCCGCACCAGCCACTCCGCCACTCCCGGTCGCGCCGGCCCCTGCGCCCGCACCCGCCACCCCAACCGCGATCTGCTCGCCGTCGGTCAGCAGCCGCGCCCGGTTGAGCCCCCGGAGGTCCGTCCCGTTCACCACCCCGCCCGCGGCCTCCAACGCATCGGTCACCCGCGAGCCCGCCGGCAACCGTTGGATGCCCGGCCGCCGAACCTTCCCCACGACGTCCACGACCAACACCCGGCCGGCCCCGGCCGACGGCCCGCCCGTGGCCGCACCGGAGGACGCGGCGTCCGCCGCCGGCCCCGACGGAGCCGGCGAGCGACCGCCTCTGCCCGGCACCGCAACCGCCCCCTCGGCACTCGGCGCACGCACCGACTCCGGGCTCGCCGCCCAGAAGTGCTGGACCGCGAAACCCACGCCCACCAGGAGCACCAGAACCAGCGCCACCAGCGCCTTCGGGTCCGTGCCGCACCGTAACTGGAGCCACAGCGGCAGCCGTTCACGCACCGCCGGCCACCAACGCTCCGCCCTGCGGGCACCCGGGGGATCGTGCTCACGGGGCGGCGGAGCACGATGCGGGTGCGGCACTTCCGCACCCGAGTCGGACCGACCATGGCCACCGCCGAGACCATGCGCACCAAGGGCATCAGCCCCCACAGCAGCACCGGCTCCCACACCGACGTCGACTCCCACACCGCCGTCAGCTCTCGCACCGGACTCCGCGCGCCCCGCCTTCCTCAGACCACTGCCGCTCTCGCCCTCCTCACCACTCCCTGCCGCCACTCCACCGCCCTGAGGGACGGCACCAAAGATCACCGCGGCCCGAGCCCGCATCCGCTCGCGCTTCCACTCCCGAACTCGCTCCCGCTCCCTTCTCCCCCATCGCGCGGACGGCACAAGAGCGGTCGACGCCCCGGAGGACAGCGGGAGGGACGCCCCGGTCAAGGGCTCGGGTGCGGAAACCGATACCGACACTGACGTTGAATCCGGCAACGAAGCCGTGCGAAAAGTGTTCATGAACCCGACGGTAAGCACTTCGCGCGAATCTCGCCGATCCGCGTCAAATACCGTGGATAAGGGGGGAGTTGTGGATAACTCCGTCACCCACATGGGCACCCCGAGCCAAGAATCGCCGCACCCTCAACACCAGCCGCACGACCATCACGCCAGCGTCGCACGGACGTCGCGAGCCACGGCGTCACGTCGGCGCCAAGCGGGCCGCCCCGCAACCGACGCCCACCGCGCCCTCACGCCCCGGGGCCCCGACGCCCCGAGACCCCGAGCGTCACTCTCACCTCGGCGAGACCACGACCCCCAGCAGCCCCGGCCCGGTGTGCGCGCCGATCACCGCGCCGACCTCGCTCACGTGCAACTCGTTCAGCCCCGGCACCCGTTCGCGGAGCCGTTCCGCCAACGCATCGGCCCGCTCCGCCGCCGCGAGGTGATGGACCGCGATCTCCACCTGGCCCTCCCCCGCCCCCTCAACGGCGATCTCCTCCAGGCGCGCGATGGCCTTGGAGGCCGTGCGGACCTTCTCCAGCAGTTCGATGCGCCCGTCGGCGAGTTGAAGGATCGGCTTGACGGCGAGCGCCGAGCCGAGCAACGCCTGCGTCGCGCCGATCCGGCCGCCGCGCCGTAGGTAGTCGAGGGTGTCGACATAGAAGTAGGCGGAGGTGCCCGAGGCGCGCTTCTCGGCGGCGGCCACCGCATCGTCGGCGTCACCACCGGCGTCCACCGCCTCCGCGGCGGCGAGCGCGCAGAATCCGAGGGCCATCGCCACCATCCCGGTGTCCACGACCCGTACCGGCACCGGGGCGTCCTTCGCCGCCAGCACCGCCGCGTCGTACGTGCCGGAGAACTCCGACGAGAGGTGAAGCGAAACGATGCTGCTCGCTCCGGCCTCGGCGAGGGCGCGATACGTTTCCGCAAATACGGTGGGGCTCGGCCGGGAGGTCGTGACGGGCCGGCGCTTCTGGAGCGCTTGGGCAAGGGATCTCGCGGAGATCTCGGTGCCCTCTTCCAGGGCCCGGTCCCCCAGGACGACGGTCAGCGGCACGGCCGTGATGCGGTGGCGTTCGACGGCCGCGCGCGGCAGGTAGGCCGTGGAATCGGTGACGATCGCGACATGGCGGGACATGACTGGGAGGTTATCCGGGGACGCAGGCGCCCGACAGTGCGGGCCCCTACCGAAGATCTTCCAGGTTTCGCCAAGCCTGTGCCAAGTCCGCCCAGGTCACGGCCAGTCGGGGCGGAAGGGGGCGGGCTGCGCCTGTCGTGTGCGGACGGTCTCGGGGCTTCCCCCCCCCAAGCCCACCCACCGCCACCACCACCGCCTCGCCCCGCTCGCCGCCCCCACCTCACACCTCAACATCTCGCATTCGCATCTCGCATCAGAATCCGAGGAGGGGCTTCACGACGAGCGGACGGGACGCACTTACCCGGCTATACCGCCACTGCCTTCCGGCCGGCCTCGGGGCGTCTCCCGCTGCGAGGTCTTCTCCCACGAAAACGTCGGCCGAGTACGCGGATCCCGGGCGGTGATCGCCGGAGCCTCTTCCTCCAACGGGCCCCAGGAATAGCCCTCGCCACCCGACGCAGGGGCAGCACCGAAACCGGACCCCGTACCAGCCCCGGCCCCGGCCGCCGCAGATCCCGTCCCGGGCCGCGAACCCGCCGCCGGCCGTCCATCCACCCCACGCTGCTGCGGGTCCCCTCCCACCGCGCCATCCGTCCAGTGCCGCAGGGCCCCCGCCTCCATGTCGATCTGGTCGCTCAACGCGGCCAGATCGTCCTCGGCGAACTTACGGGCCCGGTCGCGGGCGGCCCAACGCAGCGACTCCGCGGAGTGCGTGATCCTCTCCAGGCGCTCCCGGAGCTCGGGGAGGCGGGCGGCAATGGTCGGCTTGCTGGGCTCGCGCTCCAGCCGGCGGAGCTCATCATCCAACTCCCGCCCATGCGCCGAGAGTTGCTCGAAGAGCCGGACCGCCTCGGCGAGCGAGGCATCGTCGGCGGAGCCGGCCCGCAGGACTTCCTGGGTGGCGCGCATGGACGTGCGCAACGTGAGCCGCAGCTGGGCCAGTTCGCCGACCACTCCGGGCTGGGTGAACTGCCGGGCCCGCAGCGTGGTGTCCTCGACCGTCCGCCGGGCCTGGGCGACCTTGCGGTCCACCCCGCGCTTCGCCGCCTGCACCGCCTTGACCGTGACGAACACCCCGGCGACCACGAACAGCACGAAGAGCAACCCGAAGACGGCGACGGCAGCTTCCATGGGCACTCCCCTGAGGTGTCGGCGGCGCCGGCTCCACGCCGACGCCCGTACCTCCACGGTAAACGCGTCGGGCTGGTCACGGGTTCCAAACGAACCCCCAACCTGCCCGTAGGGGAAACCACCTATACGCTCACGGAACACCGCCCCCGCGCACCCCTCGCCCCCACAAAAGGCCAGGTCAGGCACGGCGCCATCACACCCCAGCGGCCGGACACCCCACCTCTACGATCAGCGCCCATCGCCACTCAACGCCAAGGGGACGCCCCCACCCACCCGGCAGGAACGTCCCCTCACGCGAGACCGCGGCTCACCAGCCCCATCCCGCAGGACCGGCGCCGATCAGCCCCTTCACGCAGGCACGATGTTCACCAGCTTCGGGGCGCGGACGATGACCTTCCGGATGCCCGCGCCGCCCAGTGCCGCGACGACCGCCGGCTCGGCCAGCGCCGCCGCCTCCAGGTCCGCGTCGGAGATCGCCGGCGCGACCTCCAGGCGGGCCTTGACCTTGCCCTTGATCTGGACGACGCAGGTCACCGTCTCGTCCACGACGTACGCCGGGTCCGCGACCGGGAAGTCGGCGTGCACCACGGACTCGGTGTGCCCCAGCTTGCGCCACAGCTCCTCGGCGATGTGCGGCGCCAGCGGGGCGACCAGCAGCACCAGCCGCTCCGCCACGGTGCGCGAAACCGGGCCGCCCACCTTGGTCAGGTGGTTGTTCAGCTCGGTGATCTTGGCGATGGCGGTGTTGAAGCGCAGGTTCGCCATGTCCTGGGTGACGCCGTCGATCGCCTTGTGCAGGGCCCGCAGGGTGGCCTCGTCCGGCTCGGTGTCGACGACCGTGACCTCGCCGGTCGCCTCGTCCACCACGTTGCGCCACAGCCGCTGCAGCAGGCGGTACTGGCCCACGACGGCCCGGGTGTCCCACGGGCGCGACACGTCCAGCGGGCCCATCGCCATCTCGTACAGGCGCAGGGTGTCCGCGCCGTACTCGGCGCAGATCTCGTCCGGCGTGACCGCGTTCTTCAGGGACTTGCCCATCTTGCCCAGCAGCCGGGAGACCTTGCCGCCCTCGTAGTAGAAGACGCCGCCGTCGTGTTCCTCGACCTCCGCCGCCGGGACGGCGATGCCGCGGGTGTCCCGGTAGACGTACGCCTGGATCATGCCCTGGTTGTACAGCTTGTGGAACGGCTCGACGGACGAGACGTGCCCCAGGTCGTGCAGCACCTTGGACCAGAAGCGGGCGTACAGCAGGTGCAGCACCGCGTGCTCGGCGCCGCCCACGTACAGGTCGACGCCGCCGTGCGGCTGGCCCTCGCGCGGACCCATCCAGTACTGCTCGACGGCCGGGTCGACCAGCGCGTCGTCGTTCTTCGGGTCCAGGTAGCGCAGCTCGTACCAGCACGAACCGGCCCAGTTGGGCATGGTGTTGGTCTCGCGCCGGAAGCGCCGCACCCCGCGCCCGTCGCCCAGGTCCAGCTCGACGTTGACCCACTCGTCATTACGGGACAGCGGGGTCTCGGGCTGGGTGTCGGCGTCGTCCGGGTCGAAGGTGCGCGGCGAGTAGTCGTCGACCTCGGGCAGTTCCAGCGGCAGCATCGACTCGGGCAGCGCGTGCGCCACGCCGTCCTCGTCGTAGACGATCGGGAACGGCTCGCCCCAGTAGCGCTGGCGGCTGAACAGCCAGTCGCGCAGGCGGTAGTTGACGGTGCCCTCGCCGATGCCGTTGGCGGCCAGCCACTCGGTGATCTTCGCCTTGGCCTCGGTGACGCCCAGGCCGTCCAACGAGACGGTGTCGCCGGAGGAGTTGACCAGCTTCGCCTCGTAGGCGGCGAACGCCTCGTCCCAGGTGGCCGGGTCGGTGCTGCGGCCGTCGGTCGGCTCGACGACGCAGCGCATGGGCAGTTCGAAGGCGCGGGCGAAGGCGAAGTCGCGGCTGTCGTGTGCCGGGACGGCCATGATGGCGCCGGTGCCGTAGCCCATCAGCACGTAGTCGGCGATGAAGACCGGGACCTGCTCGCCGCTGACCGGGTTGGTGGCGTAGACGCCGGTGAAGACGCCGGTCTTGTCCTTGGCCTCGGCCTGCCGCTCGACGTCCGACTTGGCGGCGGCCTGCTTGCGGTAGGCGGCGACGGCCTCGGCGGGGGTGGCGTGGCCGCCGGTCCACACGTCGTGGGTGCCCTCGGGCCAGGCGTCGGGGACGATCGAGTCGCCGCCGTTGCCGGCGATCAGCGGGTGCTCGGGGGCCAGGACCATGTAGGTCGCGCCGAACAGGGTGTCCTGGCGGGTGGTGAAGACCGTGATCTTGTGGGCGTCGCCGACCGGGAAGTCGACGCGGGCGCCCTCGGAGCGACCGATCCAGTTGCGCTGCTGGAGCTTGATGGCCTCCGGCCAGTCCAGCGCGTCCAGGTCGCGCAGCAGCCGGTCCGCGTAGGCGGTGATGCGCATGTTCCACTGGCGCAGCTTGGCCTTGAAGACCGGGTAGTTGCCGCGCTCGGAGCGGCCCTCGGCGGTGACCTCCTCATTGGCCAGCACCGTGCCCAGTCCGGGGCACCAGTTGACCGGGGCGTCCGAGGCGTAGGCCAGGCGGTACTCGCCCAGGATCTCGGCCCGCTCCAGGGCGCTCAGCGCGCTCCAGGGCCGCCCGTCGGGGGTGGGCCGGGTGCCGGCCTCGAACTGGGCGACCAGGGTGTCGATCGGCCGCGCCTTGTCGGCCTCCGGGTCGTACCAGGAGTTGAAGATCTGCAGGAAGATCCACTGGGTCCACTTGTAGTACGCCGGGTCGATGGTCTCGATCGAGCGGCGCTGGTCGTGGCCCAGGCCCAGGCGGCGCAGCTGGCGCCGCATGTTGACGATGTTGGCCTCGGTGGAGACCCGCGGGTGGGTGCCGGTCTGCACGGCGTACTGCTCGGCGGGCAGGCCGAAGGCGTCGAAGCCCAGGGTGTGCAGGACGTTGTGGCCCGTCATGCGGTGGTAACGGGCGTAGACGTCGGTGGCGATGAAGCCCAGGGGGTGGCCGACGTGCAGCCCCGCACCGGAGGGGTACGGGAACATGTCCATGATGAACTTCTTGGGACGGGCCGCCGCTTCGGCGTCGCCGGCCAGTTCTCCGACCGGGTTCGGGGCCTCGTAGGTCCCCTCTGCCTCCCAGAAGTCCTGCCAGCGTGCCTCGATGTCGGCGGCCAGCGCGGCCGTGTAGCGGTGCGGCGCTGCCACCTCGGCAGCGGTAGTCGTCTCGCTCATCGTCCTCAAAGCTCCATCGATCGTCTCTGCCTGCGGCTGCTGCGGGCACGGTTTCTGCGGCTTCCGCGGAAACAAAAATGCCCCTCGCTCAGGAGGGGACGCCGCGCCGATTCCGACCCGGGCGGCCACAGCGAAGGGCCCGGTCGGGACTGATCAGCGCGGCCCGCTAAGCAGAAGGCGTACGGCACACATGGCGTCAGGGTACCGCAGGGCACACGGGGCCCGCTGCCGGGATTCCCCCCGGGAGCGGGCCCCGCCCGTCACTTACGGCCTACCGCGGCGCCCATGGGCTCATGGGCCCCGTTGCGGACGGCACGGGTGCGGCACCCCGCGTCAGGGGCGGTAGGAGCTCACGTAGCCGGCGGCCGGGCTGCCGACGCCGGTGACGTCGTCGTAGCCGACGGTGGCGTGCAGCGAGCTGTCCTTGCCCAGGCTGCGGAGCGAGACGATGGTGCCCTTGCTGGCGTCGATGCCGTTGGCGAAGTCGACCCGGACGACCGCCAGGTCGCGGCCGGCACCCAGCGGGTGGTCGGTGACGTCGTGCAGGGCGGCGGTGCCGTAGCGCTGGTAGATGGCGGGGTTGGCGAAGCCGATGGCGATGCCGTGCCGGGCCTGCTGGGCCAGCGCCTGGACGCCGGCGATCACCGGCGCGGCCAGGGAGGTGCCGCCGATGCGGTACTCCTCGTAGCCCAGCTTGCCGTTGGGCAGGGTCTGGGTCTGGCCGACCAGGAAGCCGGTGTTGGGGTCGGCGACGGCCGAGATGTCCGGGACGGTGCGCTTGGCGTCGCCGCCGTTGGCCTTGGACAGCGCGTCCGGGACGATGCCCCGCTGGTAGAAGGGCTGCGCGACGGTCTTGCTGGTGCCGCCGCCGGCGCCCCCGTTGAAGGCGCCGGGGAAGTCGGTCCAGTCGTTGCCGTCCTTGGAGAGCACCGCCTTCTGGGTGCCCCAGCCGGTCTCCCACTGGTAGCTGTTGCCCTTGCCGACGGCCAGGGAGGTGCCGCCGACCGCGGTCACCCAGGCGGAGTTGGCGGGGGTGTCCACCTGCTTGGTGCCGGTGTTGGCGACCTCGTCACCGTTGTCGCCGGAGGAGAAGTAGAAGCCGATGCCCTCGACCGCGCCCTGTTGGAAGAGCTGGTCGTAGGCGGCGGCCACGTCGGGGGTCTCGTTGGCCTCGATGTCGCCCCAGGAGTTGGAGACGATGTCGGCCAGCCGCCCGTCGACGACCCTGCCGAGCGAGTCCAGCAGGTCGTCGTCCTGGCAGGAGGCCGCGCCGACGTAGACGACGTCCGCGGCGGGGGCGACCGCGTGGACGGCCTCGACGTCGAGGGTCTCCTCCCCGTACCAGCCGGCCGCGCCGCAGTCCTTGATGTGCGTGTAGTCCTTCGGCAGGACCTGGGAGAGCTGGCCCTTGCGGTAACGGGCGTCGCCGTTGCGGGCGGCGTAGGTGTCCGCGTCCTTGGCAATGGTCGGCGAGGCGTAGGCGTCGGTGATCGCGACGGTGACGCCCTTGCCGGTCCAGTTCTTCGCCCCGTAGGCGGCGCGCAGTTGCTTGCCCGTATAGCCCTTGATCGCGTACGGCGCCTTGCCCCCGTAGGCCGACGGCAGGTTCTTGTCCGTACGGGAGCCGTAGTAGGTGGAGAACGGCCCGGAGTTGCGGAAGACCGGGGAGGGCGGCGGCAGTTCGGTGGTGTGGTGCCGGGCGAACTTGGGCGCGTTGTCCAGGCCGGTGACCGTCAGGACCGCGTCGGCCACGGAGGCGGGCGCGGAGGCGGTGGCGGACGGCGCGTGGTAAGTGTGGCCGCCCTTGCGGTAGTTGTGCAGGTCGGTGGCGAAGGCCCGCTCGGCGGCGGCCGCGTCGCCGGTGACCGTGACGTACCGGTTGGCGGTGCCGGTGACCGTCAGGCCGGACTTCTTGAGCCAGCCGGTCACCCTGGCTATCTGGTCCTGCGTGGCGCCATAACGGGCGCGCACCTGGGCGGGGCTCAGGTACTTCCCGTACGCGGCGGAGTGCGGGTCGGAGACGGCCTTGGCGTAGGCCGCGAGGCCCTTGGCGTCGCTGCCGGCCAGGTAGACCCGGGCGGAGACCTTGGCGGAGCCGGCGGTGGCACCCTGGTCGGCCCGCTCGGTGGCCCACTGCGGCTTGGTGCCCAGAAGCGCGTGCCGGCCCCCGTCGTGGCCCGCGGCGTCGGCGGCCGGGGCGCCGAGCGTGAGCGCTCCGGCGACCATCGGCAGTGCCGCTGCCAGGGCCAGACCGGCCCGGACGCGCGGAGATCTGGTACGGCTTGCTCTCATGTAACCCCCTGCTGTGGCGATGCGGTGCGCTGCGTGGTGACGCCGCACTGGTGCGCCGGTGCGCGCCACCCATCAGCGGTGAATGCGTCGGATGTGACGCTCACGCGGTTCGCCACTCTTTCGGTGAACGGTTCATGTCAGGGTTATGCGATCCCCAAGAAGAGCCCAAGGAAGGGCAAGGTCGGGGCCGAAATGGTCACCGAAGAGCCTTCAACTCGCCGTTTTCAGCGCGTTGTTGATCGAATATCAGGGCAACTCGGGACGATCGCCACACCAGTTGGGCGCCGGTTTCCGCACCCGCGGCCACCATGACCCGTGGGCGCATCACCCCTGAACGCACGACAGAGCGGGCCGTCCGTAGTGGACGACCCGCTCCGTCTTCTGTGGAGCTAAGGAGAATTGAACTCCTGACCTCCTGCATGCCATGCAGGCGCTCTACCAACTGAGCTATAGCCCCAGGTCTTGCTGGTCTTGCTCCGCTGCGGTTTCCTTCCGGCTCCCCGCTGCGGCATCGCCTACATTACACGGACCCCCCGGGCCTTTGCCAAATCGCCCACTCGTCACCCGGCCACCGCCCCGGACCGAGGCCCTCCGGGCCGCAGCGCCCCCAACCCCTTCGACGGGACCCAAGGTACTGTCGGCGAGCCGTGCCCGATTCGTCCTGGGGAGCCGTACGCCGTGACCGTGCTGGATCCGGACCAGCCCGCCGACCTCCGCGGCCCGCGCCCCCGCGCGGGCGTGATCCGCCGCCACCCCGTGGCCGCCGCGGCGCTGGCCTGCCTGATCTCCTTCGCCGCCTTCTGGATCGCGCAGCGGCTGGCGCACGTCTCGATGGTGGACCTCATGGTCTACCGCGCCGAGGGCGAGACCGCCCGCGACGGCAAGGACCTCTACGACATGGTGGCCACCTCCGCACGGCTGCCCAACACCTATCCGCCGTTCGCCGCCCTGCTGTTCGTCCCGCTCACCTTCTTCGGCGTCCCGGTGATGCGCACCCTGGCCACGGCCGGGAACCTCGTGCTGCTCGTCGCCGTCGTCCACCTCTCCCTCCGTCTCGTCGGCCGGCCGCGGCGGCTCCCCCCGCTCGCCGCGACGCTGGCGCTGTCCGCGCTGCTGGTGTGGTGCGAGCCGGTCTGGACGACGCTGCGCTACGGCCAGATCAACCTGTTGCTCGCGGTGCTGGTGCTGTGGGACCTGACCCGCCGGGACACCAACCGGTGGGCCGGCATCGGCATCGGCATCGCGGCCGGCATCAAGCTGACCCCGGCGCTGTTCGCCGTCTTCCTCGCCCTGGCCGGCGCGGTCCGCGCCGTACAGATGCTGCGCTCGGGCGCCGGGTGGCGCGCAGCCTGGAACCCCTGGCTGCGGCAGGCCGCCGTCGCCACCGGAACGTTTGGTGCCACCGCCCTCCTCTCCGCGGTCGCGCTGCCGCGCGACTCGCACCGCTTCTGGACCGAGATCGTGTTCGCCGCCGACCGGGTCGGTGAGGTCGAGATCACGGCGAACCAGTCGCTGCGCGGCGTCCTGGCCCGGCTGTTGCACACCCACGACCCCGGCACCGCCTGGCTCGTCCTGGCCGCGCTGGCGGCCGCCGCCGGGCTGGCGTTGGCCGCCGCGGCGCTGCTGCGCGGCGAACGCGCCTGGGCGACCCTCACCTGCGCCGCCACCGCCCTGCTGATCAGCCCGATCTCCTGGTCGCACCACTGGGTGTGGAGCGTCCCGATGCTGATCCTGCTGGGCTCCGAGGCGCTACAGCGCGCCGGCGCCGCGGCCCGCCGCTGGTGGGCGGCGACCGTGATGGTGGGGCTGCTGTTCTGCTCGTTCGCGCTGTGGTGGGTGCCGCACCGCTGGCACCAGCACGAGGAACTCCACCAGAACGCCGGCCAGATGCTGCTCTCCGCGGTCTACCCGCTGGCCGGGCTCATCCTGCTGGTACTGGCCGCGGCCCGGCTCAGGCGACCGGCCGCCGCTCCCCCGATATCCGCCCCCGAAGCCCCGCCCGCGTCCACGTCTGCGTCTGCGTCTGCGTCTGCGTCTGCGGCCGAGCCTCCCGGTCGGTGACGCCCCCCGAGCGCACTCCTACGCCGCCAACTGCCGCCATCTCCACCCCCGTACGAGCCCGCTTGCCAGGCGGGACCTGCCCGGCCCCATCGCTGCTGACACCCCGCCGCCGACGGTGCCAGCAGCGGGTTCTGATGACGCCAACGCCCCGCCGCGCCGCGGAAGTTCCGCATCACCGGAACCGATCGAAAGTGATCGAACATGCCTCATGTGGCACGGAAGTAACGCGGAAGCGGCACGGGAATTGACCGTTCGACGGCGATCCGGATCACCGCGCCCCGACCGGCCGGCGGCCCCAACTCAGGCCGTGGCGAAGGAATAGAACCGTTTCAGCGTGCAGTGCTCCTCCAGCAGCCGACCGTAGATCGGCTCCCCGTCGAGCTCCCGATACGTCTCGATGGGGTCGCCCTTTATGACCAGGGCGCGCGCGCATTCCTCGCACCAGTACTGGTAATCGGCGTTGACCGGTTCCATGTCGCGGACGATCGGCGTACCGCTGCCGCACCAGTCGCACTTCCTGCTGTGGGCGCCCATCCATCAGCTCCAACTGCGGCCGCAGGCCGTACAGACGAAGGAAACACCGCCGTTGTCGCCCAGCACCTGCGCGACGTGGGAGGAACCGCACGCGGGGCACTGGAGAGCCACGCCCGACGTGGCGCGCGCGGCGGGCGGTCCGGACAGGTCGCCGACCTGCCCATGGATGCTCATGGGCATCGCGATCTCTCCTCCCCTGGCTGCGCCGTCCGATTCTGCCACGGACCGCCCACCAGGTCAGGTCCGCCTGCGGAGCACCCCGGCCGCGCCGCCGAGCGCCGCCGCGCCGGTCAGCGCGAGAACGCTCCCCCACAGGGCTCTTGAGGCGCCTTGCGCCCCTTCCGTCGCCAAGCGATTCAGGAAGAGCGCGCCGAAAAGCGAGGTCCCCAGCACCAGTCCGACCTGGTTGACGGTCACCACCAGCCCGCTCGCGTCCGCCGCGTCCTCCTTGTGGACGGACGCCAACGCGGCGGCCAGATTGGCGCTGTGGGCGCAGCCGAATCCGGCGCCCAGCCCGGCGGACGCCAGCAGCACCCACCCGCCCGCGTCCCCGCCGTTCTTGAGCGCCAGCCCGATCCCCAGCAGCGCCGCGCAGATCAGCACGAACCCGCCCGGTACCAGCAACGGGTGCGCCCTGCGGGGCAGATGCCGCCACCACAGCCCCACGGCCCCGTAAGCCAGCGCCGTCGGCACGAACGTCAGCCCGGTGCGCAGCGCGCCGTAGTGGAGCGTGTTCTGGAGGTGCAGCGTCAGCACGAACATATAGCCCGCGTTGACGGCCATGACCAGCGCGATCCGCACCAACTTCAGCGGCATTCCGGGTGCGCCCGCCACCCTGGGCGAGATCAGCGGTGCCCCGCCCCGGCGGGCCCGGGCCGCCTCGTGAGCCACGAACGCCCCCAACAGGAGCCCGCCGCCGCCCAGCGCCCACCAGGACCACGGCGGCCACCCGGCCCCCTGACCGAGCACCAGCGCCACCGTCCCCAGTCCCAACGCCCCGGCCAGCAGCACCAGTCCGGGCAGATCCAGTCCGCGGGCCGAGGTGGCCGGCCGGTCCCGGTGGATCAGCCGCGGCCCGGCCGCCAACAGCACCGCGCCGATCGGCACGTTCACCAGGAACACCGTCCGCCAGCCCGCACCGAAGAGGTCCGCGCTGACCAACACCCCGCCGGCGATCTGCCCACAGACCGCCCCCACCGCCATCACCGCGGTGTACGCCCCGATGGCCCGGGCCCGCGCGGCACCGGTGAACGTCCGCTGGATCAGCCCCAATACCTGGGGCAGCATCACCGCGGCGCCGGCCCCCTGGACGACGCGGAAGGCGATCAACTGCCCGGCGTCCGCGGCCAGTCCGCAGGCCAGCGAGGCCCCGGTGAAGACCGCGAGCCCGGCCAGGAACGTCCGCCGCGGGCCCAGCAGTTCACCGAGCCGGGCCCCGGTGATGAGCAGCACCGCGTACGCGATGGTGTAGCCGGCGACGACGAGTTGCAGCGCGGCCCCCGAGGCGTGCAGGCCGGCGCCGATCGAGGGGGCGGCGACATTGACGATGAAGGTGTCCAGCACTGCCATGAACTGCCCGGCGAGGACGATCACCAGCATCCGCGCCGAGCCCGCGGGGCGCCCGCCCGCGGCGGCGTTGTCAGTGCCTCCGGCTTTAATGGCAAGTGGAGTTGATGCGGCGTCGGCATGCGTCGTCGGCGTCCTTGGGGAGAGGGCGCGCGGGCGGCGCAGGGTGCGGTGTCCGGTCGGGTCCGCGGTCAGGTCGTTCGTCATGACGGGGAGCCTGACGCCGGACGGGTACCGGTCACGAGTGCCTGCCGATGCTGGTACCGACAGCACCTGGCAGGCTCCCGGGCCTGCCCCGACGATGGGGGTGTGAGCGCCATGACGACCTCGGTCCGAGCCGACGGGCGTCGGCGGCCCGAGCTGGCGGCCTTCCTGCGCAGCCGGCGGGCCCGGGTGACGCCGCAGGACGTGGGCATGCCGCCCGGGCTGCGGCGCCGCACGCCCGGCCTGCGCCGCGAGGAGGTCGCCCAGCTCTCGGGCGTCGGCGTGACCTGGTACACGTGGTTGGAGCAAGGGCGCCCGATCAACGCCAGCGGCCAGGTGCTGGACGCGGTGGCCCGTACGCTCCGGCTGGACGACGCCGAGCGCGAGCACCTCTACCACCTCGCCGAGGTGCCCTACGCCCCCGCCAGAGAGGCGGACGCGCGCTCCGTGGGCCCGGAGGTACACGGCATCATCGACGCCCTGGTGCCCCTGCCCGCGGTGGTCTACAACGCCCGTTACGACGTCCTCGCCGCCAACTCCGCCTACCAGGGCGTCTTCCCGGCCGTCGCGCTCGCCCGCGGCCCGGCGCGCAACGCCCTGTGGCAGCTGTTCACGATGCCCCCGTGTTGCTCGACGGTGCGCAACCGCGACGAGGAGTTCCCGGCGCTGGTGGCCCAACTCCGCGGCGCCTACGGGCGGCACGTCGGCGAGGCTGCCTGGGAGGCCCTGATATCCCGCCTGTCCGGGGCCAGTTCGGAATTCGCGCGGCTGTGGGCGACCGGCGACGTCGCCCCGCACGGCCGTCGCGTGAAGGTGGTCCAGCACGCCTCGGTCGGCGAGATACGGCTGGTCTCCTCGTCCCTGGCGGTCGACGGCGCCCCCGAGACCCGGATCGTGGTCTACACCCCGGCTGACGAGGAGAGCCGACGGCTGACGGCGGTGCTGCGCACGGTCCACGACCCGCTCCTCGGCTGCCCCGAGCATCTGCGGCCCGCCTCCGAGATCCGCGCGGGCCTGGAACAGACGTGGGAGCGCGGCGCCAACGCCCCGGAGGAGCCGCCCACCGAGGCGTAGTGAGGCACCCCACAGCCCCGGAGCAACTGCCCCTGCGTTCCTGCCCGGACGGCGCTGCCCGGCGCGCACAGCACCGTCAGCCCGCCGCCCGTCCAGGGACGCGCGCGCGGAGAACGCACGGAAACGCACAGGACTGCGCGACAACGCAGAAGATCCCGCCTCCGATGAGGAGACGGGATCTTCCGGACTGTGGAGCTAAGGAGAATTGAACTCCTGACCTCCTGCATGCCATGCAGGCGCTCTACCAACTGAGCTATAGCCCCGGGTCTTGTTCCGTTCCCCCGGGGTTTCCCCCGGCGGCGCCGCGAACAAGAAGAACTCTAGCCTGCGACCTGCCCAAATGTGAAATCCGGTCCGGTCGCCCCCGCTCCGGGGCCTTAGTCGTCGTCGCCGAGCACCGGCTCCGGCAGGGTGCCGGCGTTGTGCTCCAGCAGCCGCCAGCCGCGGGCGCCCTCGCCCAGGACGGACCAGCAGCAGTTCGACAGTCCGCCCAGGCCCTCCCAGTGGTGGGACTCCAGGCCGAGCAGCCGCCCGATGGTGGTGCGGATGGTGCCGCCGTGGCTGACGACGACGAGGGTGCCCTCGTCGGGCAGCTTGTCGGCGTGCCGCAGGACGATCGGGGCGGCCCGGTCGGCGACCTCGGTCTCCAGTTCGCCGCCACCTCGGCGCACCGGCTCACCGCGCTTCCAGGCGGTGTACTCCGCACCGAACCGCGCCAGGATCTCGTCGTGCGTCAGGCCCTGCCAGGCGCCCGCGTAGGTCTCCCGGAGCCCGGCGTCGTAGGTGACGTCCAGCTGCGTCAGGGCGGCCAGCTCGCCCGCCGTCGCCATGGCGCGGCTCAGGTCGGACGCGATGATGGCGTCCGGCCGGAGGGCGGCCAGCAGCCGGGCGGCGCGGCGGGCCTGGGCGACGCCGGTGTCCGTCAGCTCGATGTCGGTCGAGCCCTGGAAGCGGCGCTCCAAGTTCCAGGCCGTCTGGCCGTGGCGCCACAGGACGAGGCGGCGGCCCCGGCCGCCCTTGGTGCCGTTCAGCGCAGCTCTCCGTCCTCTTCACCGGCGAGGGTCTTGGCGTGCTCCGCCGCCTTGCCGCGGGTCGCCTTGGCCTCCTGAGGGAGGTCGATCTCCGGGCAGTCCTTCCACAGGCGCTCCAGGGCGTAGAACACCCGCTCCTCGCTGTGCTGGACGTGGACGACGATGTCGACGTAGTCGAGCAGCACCCAGCGGGCCTCGCGGTCGCCCTCGCGGCGGACCGGCTTGGCGCCGAGGTCCTTGTTGAGACGTTCCTCGATCTCGTCGACGATCGCCTTGACCTGGCGGTCGCTGGGCGCGGAGGCCAGCAGGAAGGCGTCGGTGATCGAGAGGACGTCGCTGACGTCGTACGCGATGATGTCGTGCGCGAGCTTGTCGGCGGCCGCCAGAGCGGCGGCGTTGATGAGCTCGATGGAGCGGTCCGTGGCGGTCACAAGCGGCTTTCCGGGTCGAGGGGCCCGCTTCTCCAACGGGACGCAGGACGTGCCGGCGGAGCATGCCGCACCGGCGGTCCTGGGCGGCCGGATCGGCGGTCAGGTACCTCTTTAGGGTCTCACGGACCGCCGACACTCCCGGCGGGGATTTCCACCCCACCGGGAGCAGTCGGCATCCTGCCTGGTCAGCCCGGGCGCATCGGCCCGCGGCGGACCCGGTGTCAGCCCTTGTAGTCCTGGCCCAGGACCACCGCGACGTCCGCGTTCCCGGGGACCTTGCCCTGCTGGACGGAGCCGGCCGGCAGGCCGAGGGTCTTGGCGACCTCAGCGGCCTTGGCCCGCTGCGGGGCGTCCCCGTAGGTCACCTTGGACGCGGCCGCGGTGCTGCCGCTGCCGGCGTCGACGAAGGTGTAGCCGCCGTTGAGGAGCGCGATCTGGGCCTTGCCGGTGGCGGCCTTGTCACCGGTGGCGTTGCTGACCGCGACCCGCGGTGTCACACCCGGTGAGGTCTTCTTGACCGTGCCGCCCAGGACGTCCTTGACGACGCCGGCCGCGGTGCCCTGGCTGATCGTCCCGTCGGCCTGCACCGGCAGCAGCTCGGTGTCGTACTTGCCGGTCTTCGCCAGCTCCGCCCGCTGCGCCAGCGAGCTGCCCAACTGGGCCTCGGTGAGCGGCGGGTCGAGGATCTGGAGCAGCGACTTGACGGTGGCGGTGGCGCCGTCCGCGTCGGAGGAGACCTTCTTCAGGGTGGCCTGCATGACCTGCCCGAACCGCTGCAACTGCTTGGTCTGGGAGTCCCCGGGCCCCTGGTAGGTGGCGTAGGCGACGGCCGCCTGCCCGTTGAGGAGCTGGCCGGCGCCCTGTTTGACGACCGGGGGGTCGCCCTTCTTGCCACCGGGGACGGCGGCGTCGGTGTCGACGGTGATCCCACCGACCGTCTCGACGAGGTTCTCCAGATACGGGGTGTCCAGCCGCCAACTGGCCTTGAGGTCGGCGCCGAGGAGGGTGCCCAGGGATTCCCGGGTCGCGTCGGTGCCGTCGTCCTTGACGGTCTTGCCGAGCGTCGTGGTGGTGCCGTCGTCCTTGGTGACGATGAGGTTGTTGGGGAGCAGGAGGGTCGTGCCCTTGTGGGTGGTCTCGTTGTCCACCAGGAGCGCGGTGGAGCTGTTCCCGCTCTTGGTGTCGCGCAGGTTCACCACGAGGACGTCCCGCTTCTGACCGCCGGCCGCGGCATCGGCGCCGCTGCCCGCACCCGACAGCCCCGGCAACTTGCCCGCCCACCAGAGGTAGCCGACGCCGCCGGCCACCAGGAGGGCCAGCACGACGCAGAACGCGACGAGCCGGCTGCGGCCGCGCCGCTTGGCCTCCTCGCGCCGCTCGGTGCGGCTCTCGGTGAACTTCAGCCAGTCGATGACGTCTTCGGAGTCCCCATCCGGATCCTCGACGAACGCGAACTGCTCGGTGTGGTACTCCTCACCGGCGCCCTTGGGACCCGTGGGGCCCTTGGAGCCGGTGGGCGCCGGCGGCTCCTCCGGGCCGGTCGCCGGCGGCGCACCGGGCCGCTCGTGGCCGGGCTGCGCGGGCGGGGACGGCTCGTGCCCCTGGGGCCCGGCGGGCTGCTGCGGCTCCCGATAGGAGAGCTGCTCGTAGGGCGACTGCTGGGGCTGCTGGGACTGCTGCGGAATCCAGTCCGCGGCGGCGGGCGGCCCCTGGTGCGGCGGGCCCTGTTGGGGCTGGGCGTACGGGTCGTACTGCTGGGGATAGCCGGTCTGTTGGGCCTGCTGGCTGCCGTAGCCGTCGTAGCCGTACTCCTGCTGTCCCGGGTAGGACTGCGGGGCCGGCGGCGCCTGGCCGGCCTGGGCCCCGTAGGGGTCATAGGAGCCGTACGGGGCGGGGGTGCCGGGTGCGGGTGGCTGCTGCCCGTAAGGGTCGTAGGTCTGCTGCCCGTACGGCGTCTGCGCCTCGTACTGCTGTGGCGCCTCCGGATGCACCGGCCGCCCGTACTGGTCGTAGGCGTAGCCCTGGCCCGGTTGCCCGTGCTGCTGGGCATACGGGTCCTGGGCATATGGGTCCTGCGGCCCGTACGGATCGTGTCGGTCGCTCACCGGTGCCCCTTTCCATCTGCCCCGTCAGCGGTCGTCGCGGTACAGCTGCTTTTTGTCGATGTAGCGCACCACACCGTCCGGTACCAGGTACCAAACCGGATCCCCCTGGGCGACGCGCGCCCGGCAGTCGGTCGAGGAGATGGCCAGTGCGGGCACCTCGACCAGGGACACCGCCCCCTCGGGCAGCCCGGGGTCCGCGAGGACGTGGCCGGGCCGGGTCACCCCGATGAAGTGGGCGAGCGAGACCAGCTCCGCGGCGTCGTGCCAGGTGAGGATCTGGCTGAGCGCGTCGGCGCCGGTGATGAAGAAGAGGTCCGCGTCCTCGTGCTCCGCCCGTAGATCGCGCAGCGTGTCTATCGTGTACGTCTTGCCGCCGCGGTCGATGTCGATGCGGCTGACGGAGAACTGCGGGTTGGACGCGGTCGCGATGACCGTCATCAGATAACGGTCCTCGGCGGGGGTCACCCTCTTGTGGCTCTTCTGCCACGGGTGCCCCGTGGGCACAAAGACGACCTCATCGAGGTGGAACTGGCTGGCCACCTCGCTGGCGGCGACCAGGTGTCCGTGATGGATCGGGTCGAACGTCCCGCCCATCACGCCGAGCCGCCGCTTCACGGGCCCTGTGTGCTCTCCCATGCGTGCAGACCCTACTTGGCGGGACGCGGTGCCGGGGGCCGGGTGTACGGGCTTAACGGTCGCGGTTGAAGCGCGTGGTGATCCAGAGCAGGAGAAGCAGGATGAAAAGGGCGCTGCCGCCGGTGAGGAAGGGGCTCAGGCTCTCGTGCTGGCCCCCGTGCCCGGCTTCTTCGGCGAGGGAGACCAGGGACTGTGCGGTGGAGTGCAGGCTCATCGTTGGCTGGACCAATCCGGGCGGGTGTCGGACAGAGGCTTCCGCCACATCGTAAGCGCCACGTCACCGGGGGCTCACGCCGACTCCGTCCGAAGGCGCTCCGCCCCCTTCGCAGAAGGGCCCCGGCCGGGCCCGAAGTCGGCCCCCGCGGGCGGCAGTCCCGGTGGGCCGGCCCTGGTCGGTCGGCCCCGTTGGCCGGTCGACCCGGTCAGTCCTGGTTGCCGTAGCCGCGCAGCAGGAACCAGGCGAGCAGGCCCGCCCCCACCACGCCCACGACGATCACGGTGCGCAGGAGCCAGCCGGGACCACCGCCCCGGGAGGTCTCCTCGGCGGCGGCGAGAAGCAGGCTCGGATGCGGCATGGCGGTGGCTCCCTTTTGTGCGGGCCTGAGTGGGCAGTGGTGCGTTCGCCAGCGTACGCCCGGGCATCCATTCCGCTGTCAGTGGCGTCCTCTAGGCTGAATCACACGCAGTCGAACAGGGGGAGGCCCCAATGACGGAGAGCCCAGACGGCGGCGCGAAGGTACCGAGCAGGAACCGCAGGCGGTTCCCCGGCATCTCGTCGCGGTCCTACGAGCACCCGGCGGACCGCTCGGCGCTGGTCGCGCTGCGCAAGCTGAGCGGGTTCGACACCGTCTTCAAGACGCTGAGCGGGCTGCTGCCCGAGCGCAGCCTGCGGCTGCTCTTCCTGTCGGACTCGGTCCGCGTCAGCGACCAGCAGTTCGCGCACCTCAACGCGATGCTGCGGGACGCCTGTTACATCCTGGACCTGGAGAAGGTCCCCCCGATGTACGTCAATCAGGACCCGCAGCCCAACGCCATGTGCATCGGCCTGGACGAGCCGATCATCGTGGTGACGACCGGCCTGGTCGAGCTGCTGGACGAGGAGGAGATGCGGGCCGTCATCGGCCACGAGGTGGGCCACGCCCTCTCCGGGCACGCGGTGTACCGCACGATCCTGCTGTTCCTGACCAACCTCGCCACCAAGGTCGCCTGGATCCCGCTCGGCAATGTCGCGGTGATGGCGATCGTGACGGCGCTGCGCGAGTGGTTCCGCAAGTCGGAGCTGTCGGCCGACCGGGCCGGCCTGTTGGTCGGGCAGGACCTCCAGGCGTCGATGCGTGGCCTGATGAAGCTGGCCGGCGGCAACCACCTGCACGAGATGAACGTCGACGCCTTCCTCAAGCAGGCCGAGGAGTACGAGTCCGGCGGCGACCTGCGGGACTCCGTGCTGAAGATCCTCAACCTCCTGCCCCGCAGCCATCCGTTCACCACGGTCCGCGCCGCCGAGCTGAAGAAGTGGGCCGAGAGCCGCGACTACCAGCGCATCATGGACGGCCACTACCCGCGCCGCGAGGAGGACAAGGACACCTCGGTCTCCGACTCCTTCAAGGACTCCGCGGCGCACTACGCCGAGTCGGTGCGCACCAGCAAGGACCCGCTGATGGGCCTGGTGCGCGATCTGGCCGGCGGCGCCGGGGACTTGGGCGGCAAGCTGCGCGACACGGTCTTCGGCACCCGCCCCAACGGCGCCGGCGATGCGGGCGGCGCTAACGGATCGGATGGCTCGGGTTCGGCTGGGAAGTAGCCGAAAGCTCGCCGCAGAGCGAGGCGTTGGCCCGGCCCCGGGCGTAGGGGTCGGTGCCGGCGGGTCGGTCGGTGCCGGCGCGCTGCCCGGCGAGCAGCGGGCGCAGCGCATCGGCCGACTGTGCGGAGCAGGACAGCGGCCCGACCTGGAGGTCGCTCTGCGCGACGGCCAGCCGGTGGTCGGCGAGGTCGTCCCGGTTGATCCGGAAGTGCAGTTCGCGGCGCACGGTGACGAGCGAGGCCGCGCCCGGCGTCGGTCGGCCGGTGTGCTGCCCGGCGCCGTCCGCCGGCGCCCCGGGGGCCGGCTGCACGGCGTAGACGAAGGTGTAGTCGGCGGCGATGTCGAGGGTGTCCGCGCTCAACTCGGTGGCGTTCAACGTGCCGTTGACGCGGACGTTGTGGTCGGCGAGCCGGACCAGCTTGGGGTCGAAGCGCACCAGCCAACCGGTGGCCGCGTCCCGGCCGTTGTCATCGGGGTGCGCCACGCTCCGGTCGAACTGGTCGAGTTGGCCGGTGTCGAGCAGTAGCCGGATGGGGCGCACCGAGCCGCCGGTGAGGGTGGCCGGGTCCACCGACGAGCGCACGAGGTACTCCTTGGCGATGGTCAGCGCGGTCACGATCTGGTCGTCGGAGAAGTGCGTACTGCGCTGCACGGTAGGGAGGTTGATGCCGGCGGCGCCGATCCGGTAGTCGGCCGCCGGGCTGTGCGTGAAGAGGTCCGTCGGGGTCGCGCCCGGTACGGTGCCGGACGGCGCCAGCGGCACCACCGCGGACCGCAGCGGCTGCGCGCGGGCCGGTTCGGGCGCCTTGTAGGGATGGCGGATGCCCATGTAGACGGCCGTGCCGAAGGCCAGCACGATCAACAGCACCAGCAGAACCGCCTGCCGGGACCCGCCCGGCCGCAGCCATGTGTGGCGGCTCTTCACCGCCGGTGCGTGGTGCTCGCCCAAGCGCTCGTCGGCGGAGAACTCCTGCAATCGCGCCGCGCGGACAAACCGCTCGTCGAAGACCACGGATCGGTACTCGTCGTCACCGCCTCCCGGGGCGCCGTCGGGCATCCCCTCGGGAGGGTCACCAGGCCCGGTCATACAACAAGGGTAGGTCTGACGGGGCCGAGGTAAACGCGGGGAGGCGGTACAACTTCGGGTCAGCGCGGCCCGGAGCCCGCCGGGAACGACGGACGCGGCGGTTGTGCGGAGCCGACCGTGGGGACACCGGGGCGCGGCGAGGTGAACGGGCCCGCGCCGGACTTCGGGGAGGCGCCGGTGGACGGGGTGTCGACGCCGGTGGAACTAGCCGGCGGGGCGGGGCTCTGGCCGCGCCCGGAGGCGCCCCGGTAGACGGCGCTGAAGGCCAGCGCCACCAGGCCGACGCCCATCACCACGGCCAGCACCCAGGCCATGGGGCGGTGCCAACGGGCGGTGCCGCGGTAGGGGCGCAGCGCGCCGCCGTACGGCCCGTAGGGGCCCTCCAGGGCGTGGTCGTCGGGATCGTCGGGCCGGACGCCCGGCCCGTCGCGGTCGTAGTCGTCGTCCGGGCCCAGGCCGGCGCCCAGGCGGGCGGCCGCCTCGGCCTCCGCGCGCGCCTCCGCGGCGGCCAACATCCGCTCGACCGCCGAGGGCTCATGGATCGTCGCGGCCCGTACGAAGTCCTCGTCGAAGACCACGGATGCGAACTCCCCGTCCGCTCGTCCGTGGCTCCCGTGGTGGTGCTCGTCGGGCTCTTCGCCGTCCGGGAACGGCATGCCCCCCACGTCGTCCGGCACCCGTCCAGGGTAGCCCCGGCCGGACTTTTTGGGCAGGGAGAAGAAGGGGCGGATACGGGCGGAACGGGGCCGTCCGCCCGGGGGTTCAGCGGGTGTGGCCGTCGCCCGTGACGATGTACTTGGTGGATGTCAGCTCGGGCAGGCCCATGGGGCCGCGGGCGTGCAGCTTCTGGGTGGAGATGCCGATCTCGGCGCCGAAGCCGAACTGACCGCCGTCGGTGAACCGCGTCGAGGCGTTGACCGCGACGGTGGTGGAGTCCACCAACTGGGTGAAGCGGCGGGCGGCGGCCTGGGAGCCGGTGACGATGGCCTCGGTGTGGCCCGAGGTCCAGCGCCGGATGTGGGCGACCGCGGCGTCCAGGTCGGGCACCACGGCGGCGGCGATGTCGTAGGAGAGGTACTCGGTGGCCCAGTCCTCGTCGGTGGCGGGGGCGACCAGGCCGGGGCCGGCCTGCTGCCAGGCGGCGTCGCCGTGCACCACCACGCCGGCCTGGGTCAGCGCCTGAAGGGCGCGCGGCAGGAACTTCTGCGCGATGCCGGCGTGCACCAGCACGGTCTCGGCGGCGTTGCAGACGCTGGGGCGCTGGGCCTTGGAGTTGACCAGGATGTCGATGGCCATGTCGAGGTCGGCGGCCTCGTCGACGTAGACGTGGCAGTTGCCGGTGCCGGTCTCGATGACCGGGACGGTGGACTCCTCGACGACGGTGCGGATCAGGGCGGCGCCGCCGCGCGGGATCAGCACGTCGACCAGACCGCGGGCGCGCATCAACTCGCGCACCGAGTCGCGGCTCTCCCCCGGCACCAACTGCACAGCGTCGGCCGGCAGTCCGGCGCTCTGCACGGCGCCGCGCAGGACGTCCACCAGGGCGCTGTTGGAGGCGTAGGCGGAGGACGAGCCGCGCAGCAGCACGGCGTTGCCGGACTTCAGGCAGAGCGCGGCGGCGTCGACCGTCACGTTGGGGCGGGCCTCGTAGATGATGCCGATCACGCCGAGCGGGACCCGGACCTGGCGCAGGTCGAGGCCGTTGGGCAGGGTCGAGCCGCGGACCACCTCGCCGACCGGGTCGGGCAGCGCGACGACCTTGCGGACGTCGTCGGCGATGGCGGCGATCCGCTCGGGGGTGAGGGTGAGCCGGTCCACGATCGACTCGGAGGTGCCGGCGGCGCGGGCCTTGTCGATGTCCTCGGCATTGGCCGCGACCAGGGTGTCGGTCTGCGCCACCAGGGCGTCGGCGATGGCGAGCAGCGCCCCGTCGCGGGCCGTGCGCGGCAGCGGGGCCAGGACGGCGGCCGCCTCCTTGGCGCGGCGGGCGGTGTCGAGGACGGGCGAGGACGGGGAAGCGCTGCTGGTCATGGCGGCAGCCTAACGCCGCGCCGGCCGGCGGCCGCGCCGGATCCCACAGTGCGGGACGCCGGTCACACCGGCGCCGGGTGTCTGTGGACGACGCCGCGGCCACCGCGGTACGGCGAGGCTGGGCGAGCGGCAGTTCGCGAGCCCTGAAGCCTGTCCGGCCATGACCCATCGGACAGGCCCTAGTACGGATGGACCCCGACCGGTGAGGCCGGCGGCGGCCCGTAGCCCTCCGCGATGCGCTGGTGGTAGGTCTCCCGGTCGATGACCTCCAGGCCGACGATCTCCCAGGGCGGCAGCTTGGCCGTCGAGCGGTGCTCGCCCCACAACCGGAGCGCGACCGCGGCCGCGTCGTGCAGGTCCCGGGCCTCTTCCCAGTAGCGGATCTCGGCGTGGTCGTTGGCGTAGCGGCTGGTCAGCAGGAACGGGTGGTCGTGCGCGAGCTGTTCCAGCGCCCGCCGGACCTCCTTGAGCGGGGCCTCGGCGCCTGAGACGCTGAGGGTGACGTGCCAGAGTCGGGACACCTCCCGGCGCTCCTCCTCCCGCGCCCGCGGCGCCGTCCGGTCCCGCTCCGCCCGCCGGTCGCCCTCCGGCCGGGCGCCGCCGGCGCTCCCGGTGGGCCCGACGCTGGTCAGTGTGCGCTCCGCCGTCCCTCGGGCCGGAGCCCCTGGGCGCCCTCGTGTCACCGGCGGCCTCCTGTGATGCGAATCGCTCCGCCCCCTTGAGGTGCGGAGCCGACTGGTGCGGTCGTCCTTCGGCGTGAAGCGCTCGCGCGCTGCGGGCGCCGCTCCCCTACGGCGCCCCTGCAACAAAGTTGACCAGCCCGCGGCCGCTCGCGGGGCGGTTTTACCGAAGGTCCCCAATGAAAGGCTGACGAACGGCCGGTCCCCTACGGGCCGGGCCGCGGTGCCGTGGGCGGGGCGTCAGCGGTGGAGCAGCACCAGGTCGTCGCGGTGCACGACCTCGCGCTCATACGCCGGTCCGAGCTCGCGGGCCAGGTCCCTGGTCGAACGACCAATCAATCGGGGGATTTCCCGGGCGTCGAAGTTGACCAGCCCACGGGCGACGGCGTGACCCTCGGCGTCCCGCAGCTCCACCGGGTCGCCGGCGGAGAACTCGCCCTCGACGCCGGAGATGCCGGCCGGCAGCAGCGAGGAGTTCCGCTCGACGACGGCCCGCACCGCCCCGTCGTCCAGGACGAGGGCGCCCTGCGGCGTCGAGGCGTGTGCCAGCCACAGCAGCCGGTCCGCGGAGCGGCGGCCGGTGCGCAGGAAGTGGGTGCCGGTGGCGGCGCCGGACAGGGCGTCGCCGGCGTGCACGGCGGAGGTGAGCACGACGGGGACGCCGGCCGCGGCCGCGATCCGGGCCGCCTCGACCTTGGTGACCATGCCGCCGGTCCCGACGCCGGACTTGCCCGCGCTCCCGATGGAGATACCGGTCAGGTCCTCGGGCCCGGCGACCACGTCTATCCGGGACGTGCCGGGGGTGGCCGGGTCGCCGTCGTAGAGGCCGTCCACGTCGGAGAGGAGGACGAGCAGGTCGGCGCGGACGAGGTGGGCGACGAGGGCGGCCAGCCGGTCATTGTCGCCGAAGCGGATCTCGTCGGTGGCGACGGTGTCGTTCTCGTTGACGATCGGCACCGCCCCCATGGCCAGCAGTTGGTCCAGGGTGCGGCAGGCGTTGCGGTAGTGGGCCCGCCGGCTGGTGTCATCGGAGGTCAGCAGCACCTGACCGACCCGGCGGCCGTAGCGGGCGAACGAGGCGGTGTAGCGGGCGACCAGCAGGCCCTGGCCGACGCTGGCGGCGGCCTGCTGCCGGGCCAGGTCGCGGGGGCGGCCATCGAGCCCCAGAGGGGCGAGGCCGGCGGCGATGGCCCCGGAGGAGACCAGCACGATCTCCTTGTCCTGGTGCTTGGCCAGCACGTCCACCAGGGCGTCGACGCGGTCCGCGTCCAGCCCCCCGGCGGCCGTGGTCAGCGAGGAGGAGCCGACCTTCACCACGATCCGGCGGGCGTCGGCCACGTCCTGGCGGCCCGGGCCGCCGCCGGCCGGCGCCCCCGCTGCGCCACCGCCCTCGGCGAAGGCCCCGAGGGCCGCTCCTTCGTCGTGCCGTGCCCCTGCCACCTGCATACCCCTGTGCTCGCGGTCCGTGAAGACGTACGGAAGCCGTACAGCCGCAATCTACGGCAGCAGCCCCGGCGGACGCCTCGTCATATCGCCTGGCGGACGCCCCCGCGGACACCGGGAGCGCGTCGACGGGGGTACCTACGTAAATGAACTAAGACGGAAAATGCCACCCGCAGGTTGCGTTCGATTGGTCCGTTTCGCGGTGAAGAGAGCCACAGCAGATTGTCACCAAGGCCAACAAGGTCATACGGTCGGGTGTCCATCGGTCCCGTTTCGCCGCCTCGGCGGCGTCGCAGCGCGGGACCCGGTCGCCGTCCCCGGCCTCCCCCTCGAACTTTCTGCTGCCAGGAGCCCTCCCCGTGCCATCCGCCGGAATCGCCCCCAGACGAGCCGTCCAGCTCGCGGCGCTCTTCGCGATGATGTTCGCGTTCACCGCCCAGTTGCTCGGCGCGCTGCTGCCCGTCATTCCGCTGTTCATCGCAGCGTCCGTGGTCAACCTGGCTCTTGACCTGGTCCTTGCGCATCTGCAACCAGGGCTGCTCGCCCTCCTCGGCCGGATCCGCTTCGATGTGACGGTGCGTCAACTGTTGCGGGACATGCTGATACTGGTCGGCCTCCTGCACATCGACGGCATCAACCCCCTGGAGGAGCAGGCCCCCCTCACCATCACCCTGCTCGCCTTCTACGGCACCCACTTCGTGTGCCAGACCGTCGCCGTCCTGGTCCGCCGGTCCCGCAGCCTGCCGTTCGTCACCCGCAACATCGACGCCGGCGCGCTGGGTCTCACCGACGCCCCGCCGCGGTTGCTCTACCGCCAGACCGGCCGCCGCCTGCTGCGCTTCTCGGTGCCCACCACGGCCGGCCTGATGGTCACGGCCGTCACCGGCAACGTCCTGTGGGGCGGCCTCGGCCTCGCCGTCGCCCTGCTCCTCTCCGCCGGCGGCACGCTCTACCTGAGCACCTGGCTGCTGCCCGGCAAGGGCGTCATCGACGAACAGCGCGCCCTGGCCTGGCTGGACGCCTGGCTGGCCGCCTACCGCCCCACGGTCGGCATGTACTTCTCCGGCGGCGCCACCTCCGCCTACCAGGCCAACATGTGGCTCGACACCCTGGCCAGCCTGGACGGGAAGCCGATCATCGTGCTCCGCGAGCGGTTCATGGTGCAGAAGATCGAGGCCACCGACATCCCGATCGTCTGCATCCCCAAGGTCTCCCACCTGATGCGCCTGGAGCACTCCACCCTCAAGGTGCTGCTGCACCCGGCGAACTCCGGCAAGACCTCGCAGATCCTGCGGATCCCCTCCATCAAGCACGCCTTCATCAACCACGGCGAGAGCGACAAGCTCTCCTCCTGCAACCCGTACGCCAAGGCGTACGACGAGGTCTGGGTGGCCGGCCCGGCGGCCCGGGACCGCTACCAGCTCGCCGACATCGGCGTCGAGGACAAGGACGTCGTCGAGGTCGGCCGCCCCCAACTGGCGCCGATCCGCCCCTACGAGGGCGCCCCGCTCGCCCGGTACACCACCGTGCTCTACGCCCCCACCTGGGAGGGCTGGGACGGCAACCCCGGCAACACCTCGGTGATCCTGGCCGGCGAGAACCTCGTCCGTGCCCTGCTCGCCGACCCCGCGGTCCGGCTGCTCTACAAGCCGCACCCGATGACCGGCTCGGTGGAGCCGCGGGCCGGCGCCGCCGACGCCCGCATCCAGGCGATGATCGCGGAGGCCAACGCGCGGCGCGGCGGCGCCCTGCCCGGCCCGCAGGCCGCCGCCGAACTGGCCCGCCGGACCGCCGAGTTGGACCGGCTGACCACCGCCGACTTCCGCAAGAACGCCGACGAGTTGGAGCGGATGCGGCTCCAGGGCACCCCCGAGGAGGGCCGCGCGGCCGCCGTCGAGGCCGCGGTCGCCGCCTGGGAGGCGGCGTACTGGGACTCCTTCCCGGAGTGGGAGCACCAGGTCATCACCACCGCGCGCCCCGGCATCTTCGCCTGCTTCAACCAGGCGGACCTGCTGATCAGCGACGTCTCCAGCGTGGTCTCGGACTACCTGACCAGCGAGAAGCCGTACGCGGTCGCCAACACCTCCGGGATGAGCGAGGACGACTTCCGAGCGGCCTTCCCGACCGTGCGGGCGGCCACCATCCTCGCGCCCGACGCGTCGGGGGTGCCCGCGCTCCTCGACGCGGTGCGCTCCCCGGAGCGGGACGGTCTGGCCGCGGCCCGCGCCGAGCTCAAGGAGTACCTGCTCGGCCCGTCCGACCCGCCCTCGGCGGTCCGCTTCAACCGGGCCGCGGTGGAGCTGTGCGGCCGGGCCGACGAGCGTCGGCGGCGGATGGAGAGCCGGCTCTCCGGCATCCCCGTCCAGCGCTCGCAGCAGGACGCGACCGCCGCGGAGACGGCCCCCAACGGCACCGGCGGCGCCTCGGACACGACCGCCACCGTCTAGCCGTCCGGCGGGCCGCTCGCGCGCGCCCGTCCACACGCCCGCAGGCCCGGGAGGAGTGCTCCTCCCGGGCCTGCGGTCATGTGTGGGGCGTTCGTCGAGCGGCCCTGGCCGCGCCGAACTCCGCGGCTAGAACGGCGAGAAGCCGTCGTAGTCGCTCTGCGCCTCGTCGCGCTCCGCGTCGCGGTCGCGGCGGCGCTGCGCGGCCGGGCGCGGGGCCTCGAAGCGGTGGTCCTCGCCGCGCCGGCCCAGCATCTCCGCGCCGGCCGACATCGACGGCTCCCAGTCGAAGACCACCGCGTCCTCCTCGGAGCCGATCGCCACGCCGTCCATGGCGCGGGCGCCCGCCTTGAGCAACGCGTCCTCGACACCGAGGCGGTTGAGCCGGTCGGCGAGGTAGCCGACGGCCTCGTCGTTGTTGAAGTCGGTCTGGCGGACCCAGCGTTCGGGCTTCTCGCCGCGGACGCGGAAGAGGCCGTCGGCCTCCTTGGTGACCGTGAAGCCCGCGTCGTCGACCGCCTTGGGGCGGATCACGATCCGGGTGGCCTCCTGCGGCGGCTTGGCGGCGCGCGCCGCGGCGACGATCTCCGCCAGGGCGAACGACAGCTCCTTCAGCCCCTGTCGGGCCACCGCGGAGACCTCGAAGACGCGGTAGCCGCGCGCCTCCAGGTCCGGGCGGATCATGTCGGCGAGGTCCTGGCCGTCCGGGATGTCGACCTTGTTGAGGACGACCACCCGCGGCCGGTCGCCGAGGCCGCCGTACTGGGCCAGCTCCTCCTCGATGATGTCGAGGTCGGAGACCGGGTCGCGGTCCGACTCCAGGGTGGCGGTGTCCAGGACGTGGACGAGCACCTCGCAGCGCTCGACGTGCCGCAGGAACTCCAGGCCCAGGCCCTTGCCCTGGCTGGCGCCGGGGATCAGGCCGGGGACGTCGGCGATGGTGTAGACCGTCGCGCCGGCGGTCACCACGCCGAGGTTGGGCACCAGCGTCGTGAAGGGGTAGTCGGCGATCTTCGGCTTGGCCGCCGAGAGCACCGAGATCAGCGAGGACTTGCCGGCGCTCGGGTAGCCGACCAGCGCGACGTCCGCGACGGTCTTGAGCTCCAGCACGATGTCCCGGGCCCCGCCGGGCTCGCCGAGCAGCGCGAAGCCGGGGGCCTTGCGGCGGGCGGAGGCCAGCGCGGCGTTGCCGAGGCCGCCGCGGCCGCCCTGTCCGGCGACGAACTGGGTGCCCTGGCCCACCATGTCGGCCAGCACCTCGCCGTTCTTGTCCAGGACGACGGTGCCGTCGGGCACCGGCAGGATCAGGTCCTTGCCGTTCTTGCCCTCGCGGTTGTCGCCCGCGCCCGGCTGGCCGTTGGTGGCCTTGCGGTGCGGGTGGTGGTGGTAGTCCAGGAGCGTGGTGACGTCCTGGTCGACGACCAGGATCACATCGCCGCCGCGGCCGCCGTTGCCGCCGTCCGGACCGCCGAGCGGCTTGAACTTCTCCCGATGGACGGAGGCACAGCCGTGGCCTCCGTTACCCGCGGCGACGTGCAGCTCGACGCGGTCCACGAAGGTGGTCATGGTGGGGGTGCCTCCAGATCAGCGGGGTTTGCTACGTACTGAGCGGGTGTCCGAGCGACACCCGGCCCGCCGCACACACGGCGGGATGTCTTCGTCTTAACGCGCCAAGGGCGGACCGGTCTTCCCGCGTGACGCGAGAAGAGGCGGTCCGCCCCTGACAACGTGCTTCGACGTGCGTCCTGACCCGAATTACTGGGCGGGGACGATGTTCACGACCTTGCGGCCGCGGAAGGTGCCGAACTGCACCGCACCGGGCTGCAGGGCGAACAGGGTGTCGTCGCCACCGCGACCGACGCCCGTGCCCGGGTGGAAGTGGGTGCCACGCTGGCGGACCAGGATCTCACCGGCGAGAACGGTCTGACCGCCGAAGCGCTTCACACCGAGCCGCTGAGCATTGGAATCGCGACCGTTCCGAGTGGACGATGCGCCCTTCTTGTGTGCCATGTCTCCTCAGTCCCTTACTTCGCCGGAGCGTCGATGCCGGTGATCTTCAGCGCCGTGTGGAGCTGGCGGTGGCCGATCCGCTTCTTGTAACCGGTCTTGTTCTTGTACTTCTGGATCCGGATCTTGTCGCCCTTGTGGTGGTCGACGACCTCGGCCTGGACCTTCACGCCCGCCAGGACCCACGGGTCGCTGGTGACCGCGTCGCCGTCGACGACCAGCAGCGTGGAGAGCTCGACGGTGTCGCCGACCTTGCTGGTGGAAATGCGGTCAACTTCGATGACGTCGCCAACAGCAACCTTCTGCTGGCGCCCGCCGGTGCGCACGATCGCGTACACGCGGAACTCTCTCTCGCTAGGTTTCGATCCTCTGATGCCAGCCGCCCTCACGGGCTCAGGGACGTCCCGTGGAATCCGACCCGCGGATAACGAGTGGGACGAGCGGCCTCCCTCGGCGGAGCCGAGAGGTGTGTGCTCAGAAGTGGTGGTGTCCACAGACACCGACGGTCAAGGTTACGGGGCCTTGACCAGGGGGTCAAACCGGCCCCGGGCCGCCTCTCGACGACCCGGGGCCGGGCACTGCTCTAGTCCTCCGCGGAGGCGGACACCGAAGCGGCCGAGGGCTGCTCGGCGGCTGCGGTCTTCTTGGCCGCAGCCTTCTTCGTCGTGGTCTTCTTCGCGGTGGTCTTCTTGGTCGCGGCCTTCTTGGCGGTGGTCTTCTTCGCCGCCGTCTTCTTGGTCGCGGTCTTGGCCGTGGTCTTCTTCGCCGCGGTCTTCTTGGCGGTGGTCTTGGCGGTGGCCTTCTTGGCCGTCGCCTTCTTCGCCGTCGCCTTCGCGGTCTTCTTCGCCGCGGGCGCCTCCTCCGCGACCTCGGCCTCCTCGGCGGCCTCGACGGGCTGCTCCGGGGCCTTCGCGGGCTCCGGCTCGCCAGCCGGCGCGGAGATCACGATCGTCCCCGCGGCCTCATCGGCGGCCTGAGGCGAACCGGTCGGCGCGGACACCCGACGGGTGGCCCGACGACGCGGACGCGCCGGCGCGGGCTCCGGCTCGGCGGCGGCCTCGACCACGGGCGCCTCGGCGGCCTCGACCGGCTGCTCCGGGGCCTTCGCGGGCTCCGGCTCGGCGGCCGGCACCACGATCGCGGCGGCCTCCTCGGTGGCCTTGGGGGTACCGGCCGGCGCGGACGCCTTCCGGCTCACCCGACGGCGCCCCCGGCCCCGACTGGCAGCGGCGGCCTCGGCCTCGGCGGGGCTGCCGAACCACTCGTCGGCACCGTCCACCGACGGCTGCAACTGAGCCTCGGTCACCGCGACCGGCTCCAGCTCCACGGCCTCCTCGGCGACCGACACCGGCGCCTCGACCTCGACGGGCTGCTCCGGCTGGGCACCGTTCGCCCCGGCCTTGCCCTTCTTCTTGCGCTTGCCGCCACCGCCGGCCGCCGTCGGCTGGTCCATGTGCACGATGACGCCGCGCCCGTTGCAGTGCACGCACTGCTCGGAGAACGACTCCAGCAGCCCCTGGCCGACCCGCTTGCGGGTCATCTGCACCAGGCCGAGCGAGGTGACCTCGGCCACCTGGTGCTTGGTCCGGTCCCGCCCCAGGCACTCCAGCAGGCGCCGCAGCACCAGGTCCCGGTTGGACTCCAGCACCATGTCGATGAAGTCGATGACGACGATGCCGCCCAGGTCGCGCAGCCGCAGCTGGCGCACGATCTCCTCGGCCGCCTCCAGGTTGTTCCGGGTGACGGTCTCTTCGAGGTTGCCGCCCTGCCCGGTGAACTTCCCGGTGTTGACGTCGATCACGACCATGGCTTCGGTCTTGTCGATCACCAGCGAACCGCCGCTGGGCAGCCAGACCTTGCGGTCCAGCGCCTTCATCAGCTGCTCGTCGATCCGGTACGTCGCGAAGACGTCGACCTCGGACGTCCACCGCTGGAGCCGGTCCACGAGGTCCGGCGCGACGTGCGAGACGTAGCCGTGGATGGTCTCCCAGGCGCCGTCACCGCTGACGATGACCTTGGAGAAGTCCTCGTTGAAGATGTCGCGGACGACCCGGACGGTCATGTCCGGCTCACCGTAGAGCAGGCTCGGCGAGCTGGTGGAGGCCGCCTTCGCCTTCTTCTGGATCTCTTCCCACTGCGCCTGCAGCCGCTCGACGTCCCGGCGCAGCTCGTCCTCGCTCGCGCCCTCCGCGGCGGTGCGCACGATGACGCCCGCGTCCTCGGGGACGATCTTCTTGAGGATCTGCTTCAGCCGGGCCCGCTCGGTGTCCGGGAGCTTGCGGCTGATACCGGTCATCGAGCCCTCGGGCACGTAGACCAGGTAGCGGCCGGGCAGCGACACCTGGCTGGTCAGCCGGGCGCCCTTGTGACCGATCGGGTCCTTGGTGACCTGCACCAGCACCGACTGGCCGGACTTCAGCGCGGTCTCGATGCGGCGCGGCCCGTTGGCCATGCCCAGCGCCTCGAAGTTGACCTCGCCGGCGTAGAGCACGGCGTTGCGGCCCTTGCCGATGTCGACGAAGGCGGCCTCCATCGACGGCAGGACGTTCTGCACCTTGCCCAGGTAGACGTTGCCGACGTAGCTGGTGGCCTGCTCCTTGTTGACGAAGTGCTCGACCAGCACGTTGTCCTCAAGGACGCCGATCTGGGTGCGCTCGCCGCTCTGGCGGACCACCATCACGCGCTCGACGGCCTCCCGGCGCGCCAGGAACTCCGCCTCGGTGATGATCGGCACCCGGCGACGGCCCTGCTCGCGGCCCTCGCGGCGACGCTGCTTCTTGGCCTCCAGGCGCGTCGAGCCCTTGATGGACTGCACCTCGTCGGAGCCGGTGCCCTCGTCCTTCTTGCGGGGCTCGCGGACCTTGACGACGGTGCGCTCGGGGTCGTCGGCGTGCGCGGGCTCGGCCTCGCCACTGTCGCCACCGCGCCGGCGACGACGCCGACGGCGACGGCTGCTGCTGGAGCTGACGGGGCCCTCGGCCTCCTCCTCGGCCTCGGCCGGCTCCTCGCCCTCGGCGGTCTCGGCCTCCTCCTCGGCGGCACCGGCCTCCGCCGGCTGCTCCTCGGCGCCCTCGACCACCTCGCCACGACGGCGACGGCGACCGCCCCGGCGACGCCGGCGCGAGGGACGCTCGCCCTCTTCACCAGCGGCCTCGGCGTGCTCCTCCTCGGCCTCAACGGCCTCGGCGCTCTCCTCGGTCACCTTCTCCTCGACCGGCGCCGGTGCCACCTGCTCGGCCTCGGCCGGCTCACCACGGCGGCGACGACGGCGACGGGTGGCAGCCGCGGGCGCCTCCTCCACCGCCGGCTCGACCGCGGTGGCCTCCTGGCGGGCGGCGGCGTGCGCGACGGCGGCGCTCTCCGGCGTCTGGAACATCGGCTCGGACGAGAAGACCGGCGCCTGGAAGACGGCCGTCGGCGGGCGCTGCGCCCGGCGGCGACCCCGGGCCGGCGCCTCCGCCTTCTCCTCGGCGCGGGGCGCCTCGGCGGCCGCCGGCTCCGCGGGCCGCTCGGCCCGCCGACGCCGGCGTCGCGGGCCCTCGGCCTCGGCGGGCTCCGTGGCGGCCGGCTCCGCGGCGGCCGGCGCGGCACTCTCCTCGGCAGCGCCCTGCGGCGCACCAGCCGGCGCGGTGGCCTTACGCGTCGCCCGACGACGCGCACGCGCCGGACGCACCTCCTCCTCAGCAGCCGCAACGGGCGCCTCGGCAACGGCCGGAGTCTCCTCCGCCTCTTCCTCCTCGTCCGCGGTCTCCTCGACCACCGGCTCCGGCGCGCTCACCTTGCGGGTGGCACGCCGACGCGCACGGGCCGGACGCGGCTCCTCCTCGGGGGCGGCGGCCGGCGTCTCCTCGACGACCGGCTGCGCGGCACTCTCCTCGGCAGCGCCCTGCGGCGCACCAGCCGGCGCAGTGACCTTACGAGTCGCCCGACGACGCGCACGCGCCGGACGCGCCTCCTCCTCAGCAGCCGCAACGGGCGCCTCGGCAACGGCCGGCGCCTCGGCGGGCTGCTCCGGGGTGGTTGCGGGTGCGCCGGCGGGGGCGGTCGCCTTGCGGGTCGCCCGGCGGCGCGGGCGGGCCGGCCGCTCCTCGGCGGCGGGCGCGGGGCTCTCCTCGGCGGCGGGCGCCACCGGGGTCTCGGTGCTCACGACCGTCGTCTCGGCCGCGGTAGCGGCCGGCGGGCCGGCCGGGCGGGACGCCGCGCGGCGCCGGCGGCGCGGCGGCAGCGTGTCGCTGGGCGAGGTGTCGTTGTTACCAGCACGATCCGCGGACCGAGTGGATTCATTGGGCTCAATAGATTCGAGCATGCGGGCGGTTCTCCCGTCACGCTCCCGGGCGCCACGCCTGATTCCGGTCGCGGACCGCGTGATGAGCGCGGTACCACCGTCCGGGGCGCGGGCGCCGCACGGGAGCTGTCGTCTCGCTCGCCGGGCCCGTGGACCGGACCGGCGAAAGTCTCCTGGTCAGTGCGTCCGCCGAACCGGGGTGATGCCCTGGTCACCGGCGACGCGACGACGCGTCCTACGCAGTGCCGTCCCCGGAAGTCGCCGGGGCTCCGCTCTGCGCCTTCGCGGTACTCAGCCCGGGGGCCGTTGATGAAGCGGCCGTGGCAGCGTCGCGGTCGGGCGCCAACGGATCGGTCACCGAACCGGTCTCCTCATCGAGCAGCCCCTGCGCCAGCCTGGTCACCGCAGCGGGGACCGGCGGCGCCAGGTCGGCCGTAACCCGGAGGCCGGACAGGACGTCGTCGGGTCGAACGGCAGGTGTCAAATGCCGAACAACCAGCCGCAGTATCGCACAGGCACCGCCGCCGGGCCTATCGCCGGGGATCGGGGCCACTGCGTCCTCGGCCGGGCCGGCCTCAAGCCGTGCCACCGCGCCCCGGGCGTCGAAGGTCCGCATGCCGTTCTTGGTGCGGCGCTCGACCGGTACCTCCGCGGCGGCGAGGAACGCCTCGACGGCGCGCCCGGCCTCCTCGGGGGTGACCCCGTCGAGCCGCATCTCCCACACCGACGCCTGGAGCCGGTCGGCGAGGCCGCTGGTGTGCGCCTCCACCGCGTCGGTCACGTCGAGGCCGGTCGGGAGGGAGGCGTCGAGCAGCGCCCGGACGGATTCCGGGTCGCGGTGTTCGGTGAGCTGGATCTCCAGGTACTCGGCCTCACTACCGGTACCGGTCGGTGCGGCGTTGGCGTACGACACCTTGGGGTGCGGGGTGAAGCCCGCCGAGTAGGCCATGGGGACCTCGGCGCGGCGCAGCGCCCGCTCGAAAGCGCGCTGGAAGTCGCGGTGGCTGGTGAACCGGAGGCGGCCGCGCTTGGTGTAGCGCAGTCGGATGCGCTGCACCGCCGGTGCGGGCGGCGGGCCTTCGGGCTGTCGCTTGCCCAGTGTTACTTCTCCTTGGTGTAAGGGCGCGGCTGGTGCCGCCCCGTCCGGATCATCACCGCGTGAGCGGGGACACATCGTGCCCGGACGTCTTTACCTAGAGTACGTGCCGTGCCCCCGGTCGGTTCCCGGCGGGGCGCCCCGGCCGTGCCCGCGGCCCCGTCCGCCCGGCGAAATCCATTCGGACGGGTGGGCCGCCGGTGGCCCGGACCCCGCCGTCACGCGGAGATCCAGTACCGAAGCCTCTCCGCCCGACGGTCCTCGAAAACCCCGCCGCACGACTCGATCACCCGGCGCGAGCCGGCGTTGGTGTCGTCGCAGGTGACCAGCACCGCGTCGAGGCCCAACTCGTGGTGGGCGTACGGCAGTACGGCGCGCAGCATCGCGGTGGCGTGCCCCTGGCGGCGGGCGGTGGGGCGCACCGCGTAGCCGATGTGGCCGCCGAGGTCGTGCAGGGACGGGGTGAGCCGGTGCCGGACGGTGATCCGCCCCAGGTAGACGTCGCCGTCCACCCACCAGAACGTGGAGACCGGGACCGCGCCGTCCGCCCGCTCGTCCAGCGTGACCCCGCCGATTTCGCGGACGTAGGCGGCGAAGCCCTCGACGGACGGCCAGCGGGTGTGCCAGGTCCGCAGCTCGCGGCCGAGGCGGGAATCCGGGGAGCGATGCACGCCCTCGGCGCGGAACTCCGCCATGGCGGCCAGGAAGGAGTCGTGGACGCGGGCGGTGGGTGCGGTTAACTGCGGGGCCATGGCCCTATTCTGCGGGCCGGGACCGCGCCTCGACGCGGCTCGTGTCCGGGGGGCTCCTTCGTCCCTATCCGCCGCGCGCACCGCGTGAGACCTTGAAGTCAGAAAGGCAGGGGCGTGGTGCTGCCGCCCGCCGTCCGCTGCCGACCACCGTGCGGTCCTCCACGACACAGCGCGCGCTTGCTTGGATCACGCCCCTGGACAGAACGGTCTTCCCTGAGGAGGCACGTCATGTCGACTTCCACCGGCGCCAGGCGTTCGGGCCTCCGACGCCGGGCCGTGGTCACCGCCCTCGCCGCGCCCCTGCTGCTGACTCCGCTCGGCGCGATGTCGCAGCCCGCGAGCGCGTCGACCGCCCCGAGGACAGTCGCGGCCGCCACCGCTCATCACAACCGTCCGGCGTATATGTGCTCCACGCTCAAGAACTGGCTGGACCACCACCCGGCGAACACCCCGCAGTGGCGCAAGGTCTCGCTGGTGTGGACGAACCAGGGATGCTCCTGACGCGTCCGGTGCGGTGCCGCCGGCCGGCGGCACCGCACAGAAGGCGAGCGGGGCGCCCCGCTTACGTCATTGGCCGGTCGGACTGCCCGCGGGCTGCTTGACGGACAGCGGCAGCAACTTCTTGCCGGTCGGGCCGATTTGGATGGAGGTGTCCATCTGCGGGCAGACACCGCAGTCGAAGCACGGGGTCCAGCGGCAGTCCTCGACCTCGGTCTCGTCGAGGGCGTCCTGCCAGTCCTCCCACAGCCAGTCCTTGTCGAGACCGGAGTCGAGGTGGTCCCAGGGGAGGACCTCCTCGTAGGTGCGCTCGCGGGTGGTGTACCAGTCGACGTCCACGCCGAACTCGGGCAGCGTCTTCTGCGCGCACTCCATCCAGCGGTCGTAGGAGAAGTGCTCGCGCCAGCCGTCGAAGCGGCCACCGTCCTCGTAGACGGCGCGGATGACCGCGCCGATCCGGCGGTCGCCGCGGGAGAGCAGGCCCTCGACGATGCCGGGCTTGCCGTCGTGGTAGCGGAAGCCGATGGAGCGGCCGTACTTCTTGTCCCCGCGGATCTTGTCGCGGAGCTTGGCCAGGCGGGCGTCGGTCTCCTCGGAGGAGAGCTGCGGCGCCCACTGGAAGGGGGTGTGCGGCTTGGGGACGAAACCGCCGATGGAGACCGTGCAGCGGATGTCGTTGGACCCCGCGACCTCGCGGCCCTTGGCGATGACGTTGATGGCCATGTCGGCGATCTGCAGCACGTCGTCGTCGGTCTCGGTCGGCAGACCGCACATGAAGTAGAGCTTCACCTGGCGCCAGCCGTTGCCGTAGGCGGTGGCGACGGTCCGGATCAGGTCCTCTTCGGAGACCATCTTGTTGATGACCTTGCGGATCCGCTCGCTGCCGCCCTCGGGGGCGAAGGTCAGGCCGGAGCGGCGCCCGTTGCGGGTGAGCTCGTTGGCAAGATCGATGTTGAAGGCGTCGACGCGGGTCGACGGCAGCGACAGGCCGATCTTGTCTTCCTCGTACCGGTCGGCGAGGCCCTTGGCCACGTCGCCGATCTCGGTGTGGTCCGCGGAGGACAGCGACAACAGGCCGACCTCCTCGAATCCCGTGGCCTTCAGGCCCTTGTCCACCATCTCGCCGATGCCGGTGATGCTTCGCTCCCGTACGGGACGCGTGATCATGCCGGCCTGGCAGAAGCGGCAGCCGCGGGTGCAGCCACGGAAGATCTCGACCGACATCCGCTCGTGGACGGTCTCGGCCAGCGGGACGAGCGGCTGCTTGGGGTAGGGCCACTCGTCGAGGTCCATGACGGTGTGCTTGGAGACCCGCCACGGGACGCCGGAACGGTTCGGCACGACGCGCGAGATGCGGCCGTCGGCGAGGTACTCGACGTCGTAGAACTTGGGGACGTAGACGCTGCCGGTGCGCGCGAGGCGGAAGAGCAGCTCGTCGCGGCCGCCGGGGCGGCCCTCGGCCTTCCACGCCCGGATGATCTTGGTGATGTCCAGGACGGCCTGCTCACCGTCGCCGATGACCGCGCAGTCGAGGAAGTCGGCGATCGGCTCGGGGTTGAAGGCGGCGTGGCCGCCGGCCAGGATCAGCGGGTGGTCCTCGGTGCGGTCCTTGGCCTCCAACGGGACGCCGGACAGGTCGAGGGCGGTGAGCATGTTGGTGTAGCCGAGCTCGGTGGAGAAGCTCAGGCCGAGCACGTCGAAGTCGCCGACGGGGCGGTGGGAGTCCACCGTGAACTGCGGCACCTGGTGCTCGCGCATCAGCGCTTCGAGGTCCGGCCAGACGCTGTAGGTGCGCTCGGCGAGGACGCCCTCCTGCTCGTTGAGCACCTCGTAGAGGATCATGACGCCCTGGTTGGGCAGGCCCACCTCATAGGCGTCGGGGTACATGAGTGCCCAGCGGACGTCGCAGTCCGCCCACTCCTTGACGGTGGAGTTCAGCTCACCGCCGACGTACTGGATGGGCTTTTGCACGTGCGGCAGCAGAGCTTCGAGCTGCGGGAAGACCGACTCGGACATCTCGAACCTTCGTGGGCTGACAGGGGGCGACTCACAAGCGTAACCCGCTCACGGCCACCCCTTTGACGGCCGCGGTCCCGGCCCACCGGTCACCCGCGCAACGCGTCCCGGTGTTTACGGCGCGAGACCTCCGCCCACAGGGCCGGCAGCTCGCGCTCCCGTTCGGCGGCCAGCGCCTCCTCGCGGCCGTAGAGGAGGCCGAAGGTGAAGCCGCTCTCGCCGGCCCGGCGGGCCTGGGTCGCCAGCTCACGGAGGGCGGCGCGGGCGACCACACTGTCCTGGTGGTCGCCGAGGAGCTGCTGGAGCTGCTTGGTGCGCCGGACGAAGGCGCGGGCCGGGCGGCCGAGCGCCGGGGTGGCCGCCTCCGCCGCGTACCGGGCGCGCTTGGCGGCCTTGCGGGCGCCGTGCAGCGCCTCGTCGCGGTCCGGTCCGGCGGGGGCGGCGAGGGTGGCCTCGACGCGGCGGGCCAGCCGCCGGTAGTCCTTGCGGACCGCGCCGGCGACGACGGCGGGCGCGGGGCGGGCGGCGGGGGTGCGTAGCGGCGGGGCGTCGAGCAGGGCGTGCAGGTCGTCCAGGAGCGCGAGGTGGCGCGGGCCGTCGAGGGCGGCGAGCAGGCGGTCGCGGGCGCCGGCGCGGCCCCGGACCGACCAGGTGCGCAGCCGGGCCGAGACCGGACCCAGCCGCAGGGTCCGGGGGACCTCGGCGAGCGCGGTGGCGAGCCGCTCGGCCAGCACCTCCTGGTCCCGCCCGGCGCCCAACTCTGCGGCCAGCCAGCGCAGTTCACCTCCGAGCGGATCGGTGGCGGTCCGGTCCAGGACCTTGCCGTAGGTGCGGAAGGCGCTGCGCAGCCGGCGGGTGGCGACCCGCATCTGGTGGACCGCGTCGGGCAGGTCGCGCCGCACCGCCGGGTCCAACTCGACGATCGCGCGCACCTGGGCCCGGACGTAGCGGAGCACGACGTCGCCGGCGGTGCGGCCGCGGTCCTCGTCCGCGCGCTCGGCGTCCTTCCCGGTGGGCCGCGCGTCCCCTTCGGGCGCGGTCTCCGCCAGCGCGCGGGCCAGTTTGGACGGCGCCGTCGACGGGCGCGCGCCGGCCTCAACCAGCAACTGCTCGACCTCGTCCAGCAGTTCCTGACCAGCACCGCCCTCGGGGTCGAGCTCCACCTCGACCTCCCGCCAGCGAGCCTCCCCCGCACCCTGTGGGTGCAGCCGCGTGGCCCGCACGTCGTCCACCGCGACCTCGGCGAGCGGTGCGCCGGCGGCGTCCCGTAGGACGTGCGCGGTGCGTCGGGTGCGCAGCCGCACGACGGGCAGGAGCGCGGCACCGCGGGCGCGGGAGCGGACCAGGGCGGTGAGTTCGGGGGGCGGGGCGTCGGCGAGCGGGGTGCGGATCTCGTCGCGCACCGCGCCGGTGACCTCGGGGAGCACGACCGGGAGCTTGAGGTGCCAGCCCTCGTCGGCGCCGCCGGTGCGCCGCCGCAGGGTGATCCGGTCCGCGGCCAGCCGCTGGTCCGCGGTGTCGTAGTAGACGGCGTCGAGGAGCCGGGGGCGCCCCTCCGCCACGGTCGCAACCCGGCCGACGCGGGTCAGGTCGGGCAACTGGTCGGTGGCGATGGCCGGATCCGCCTCGTACTTCCGCTCGATCTCCCGCACGGTGTCCGCCATGCATCGAATCTAGCCATCCGTAACGCGCCCGACCAGCCGTCCGACAGCGATCCCCGGCCGAAGTGGGTGGCATCGCCGACACACGGTGTCTTACGGTGTGTGACAAGTCGTCCACACAGCGTGGCAATCGGCTCGATCCACACCGGGAGAAACCGTGCACCCCGACACCGCAGCCATCGCCCGGCCCCCTCTCCGCGTCGCGGCGGGCGCCCGTCCGTACCTCCTCACGGCGCCGAGTCGGCCCAACGCCCCCAAGGCCGCCCGGGACTTCGTCCGCGCGGTGCTGCGCCACGGCCCGCTCGCCGCGGTGCGGGAGACCGCCGTGCTCCTCACCTCCGAGGCCGTCACCCGGGCCCATCTGCGCACGCCGGGCTCCGTCGACATCCTGCTCCGGGTGCTGACCACGGCCGACGCGCTGCGGATCAGCGTGCACGACGGGGGGACGGTCCCACCCGGTACCGGAGCGGCTGACGCCGCGCCCACCACCTGGGTCCCGGGCGACCGCGACTCCGCGCACGGCCTGCTGCTGATCAGCCGGCTCGCCGACGACTGGGGCACGACCCCGTTCGAGGGCCCGGCGCACACCACGTCGCTCTGGTTCGAGCTGCGCGGCGCACGCTGACCCCGCCGAGCACCAGGGGTCAGCGGGAGGCGGAGACCGGCCGCTGGGCGCGGATCGACTGCAACAGCCCGATCGCGATCCAGACCGCGAACATCGACGTGCCGCCGTAGGAGACGAACGGCAGCGGCAGACCGGTGACGGGCATGATGCCCAGGGTCATGCCGATGTTCTCGAAGGACTGGAAGGCGAACCACGCGATGATGCCGGCGGCCACGATCGTGCCGTAGAGCTCGCCGGTCTCGCGGGCGATCCGGCAGGACCGCCACAGCACCACGCCGAGCAGCAGGATGATCAGGCCCGCGCCCAGGAAGCCCAACTCCTCGCCGGCAACGGTGAAGATGAAGTCGGTCTGCTGCTCGGGGACGAACTGGCCGGTGGTCTGGCTGCCGTGGAAGAGCCCGGAGCCGGTGAGCCCACCGCCGCCGATGGCGATCCGGGCCTGGTTGGTGTTGTAGCCGACGCCGGCCGGGTCCAGGCTCGGGTTGGCGAACGCCGCGAACCGCGCGATCTGGTACGCGTCCAGCAACCCGAGCTGCCAGATGGCGAGGCAGCCTACGACGCCGGTGCCCAGCAGCCCCAGGACCCAGCGGTTGGAACAGCCGCTGGCCAACAGCACGCCCAGGATGATGGCGCCGAGCACCATCACCGAGCCGAGGTCGGGCATCAGCAGGATCACGCCGACCGGGATCGCCGCCAGACCGAGGGCCTGGAAGACGGTCCGGTGGTCCGGGTACGGACGGTCGCCGGCGTCGACCCGGGCGGCGAGGATCATCGCCATGCCCAGCGTGATGGTGATCTTGGTGAACTCGGCGGGCTGGAGCGAGAATCCGCCGGGGATCGCCAACCAGGAGCGCGAACCGTTGATGGTCGCGCCCAGCGGCGTCAGCACCAGCATCGCCAACAACACCGAACCGGCGAAGAGGAACGGGACGGCGCCGCGCAGCGTGCGGTGGCCGAGCCAGATGGTGCCGGCCGCCAGCCCGACGCCGATCGCGGTGTTCAGCAGGTGGTGGACGAGGAAGAAGTACTGGTCGCCCTTGTTGAGTTCGGTGCGGTTGCGGGTGGCGGAGTAGACCAGCAGCGAACCGAGCAGGGAGAGCAGCAGGCAGGACAGCAGCAGTATCCAGTCCAGCCGGCGCACCACCGAGTCGCGCGCCATCAGCCGGCCCCAGACGCTCTGTTCGGGGCCGTAGCGGCGGACGGAGAAGGTCCGGGACAGAAGCGGTGTGGTCACTGCGGAGGGCTCCCGGAGGGGGACGGCGAGGGGCTCGACGGCGGCTTGATGGGCGGGGACGGGATGGTGCCGTCGCTCTGGATCTTGGGCAGTCCGCGCTCCGCGTGCGGGAGCAGCGCGGCCTTGTCGTCGATCTCGCCCTTGTCGTTGACGCCGTAGAGCGCGTTGTAGATGTTGCGGACGGCCGGTCCCGAGGCGCCGGATCCGGTACCACCCTGGGCGATCGTCATCACGATCGTGAAGTCCTTGGTGTACGTCGCGAACCACGAGGTGGTCTGCTTCCCGTAGACCTCGGCGGTACCGGTCTTGGCGTGCATCGGGATCTTGTCCTGCGGCCAGCCCTGGAACCGCCAAGCGGCGGTGCCCCGTTCGGTCACGCCCTGGAGCGCGGCGCCGATCTGCTTGAGGGTCTGCTGGCTGTCCGGCAGCCGACCGTGCGACCGGGGCTTGATCATCTGCACCTTCTTGCCGTTGGGGCTGACGATCGCCTTGCCGACGGTCGGGGTGTAGAGGGTGCCGCCGTTGGCCAGGGCCCCGTAGATGGTCGCCATCTGGATCGGGGTGACGAGGGTGTCGCCCTGGCCGATTGCGTAGTTGATGGAGTCGTAGGCGTGCAGCTTCATGCCTTCGAGGCAGTTCTCCCGCGCCAGCTTGGAGACGTAGTCGTCGGCGTTCTTGGGGTGCGCGCACCAACTGTCCTTGTTGGCCGCCCAGAAGGCGTTCTTCCACTGGCGGTCCGGGACCCGGCCCTTGACCTCGTTGGGCAGGTCGATGCCGGTCTCCTTGCCGAGGCCGAACTGGTGGGCCGTCTTGTAGAACCAGTCGTGCGGGTCCTTGACCGGCTTGTCCCCGCCGTCCTTCTTCCACTCGTCGTGGCCGATCCGGTAGAAGACGGTGTCGCAGGAGACCTCCAGCGCCCGCCCCAGGCTGATGTCGCCCTCCGATTCGCCCTCGAAGTTCTTGAAGACCTGGCCGCCGATGCTGTACGAGCTGGTGCAGGGGTAGTGGCCGTCGAACGGGTAGCCCGCGTTGACCGCGGCCGTGGTCGAGATGACCTTGAAGATCGAGCCGGGGGCGGCCTGCCCTTGGATGGCGCGGTTCAGCAGCGGGTAGTCGGACGACTTGCCGGTGAGCTTGGCGTAGTCCTTGCCGGAGATCCCGCCGACCCAGGAGTTGGGGTCGTAGGTCGGGTTGGAGGCCATCGCCACCACCCGGCCGGTCTTCGCCTCCATGACGACCACGGCGCCCGAGTCGGCCTTGTAGTTGGTGCCGGTGTTCCGGTCCACCTGCGTGCGGGCCGTCTTCATGGCCTCGTCCAACTGCTGCTCCGCCAGCGCCTGGACGCGGGCGTCGATGCTGGTGATCAGCGTCGAACCGGCCTGGCCCTTGTCGCTGTCGGCCTGGCCGATGACCCGCCCGAGGTTGTCGACCTCGTAACGGGTGACGGCGGCCTTGCCGCGCAGGTAGTCGTCGTACTGCCGCTCCAGCCCGGAGCGGCCGATCTGGTCCGAGCGCAGGAACGGCGAGGGGCCGTCCTTGGCCTTCTGGATCTCCTGGTCGGTGACCGGCGAGAGGTAGCCGAGGACCTGCGCGGTGTTGGCCTTGCCGGGCGCCGGGTAGCGGCGGACGGCGGTGGGCTGGGCGCTGATGCCGGGGAAGTCCTCGGAGCGCTCGCGGATCTGGAGCGCCTGCTGGGTGGTGGCCTTGTCGGTGATCGGGATCGGCTGGTACGGCGAGCCGTTCCAGCAGGGCTGCGGGGTCTTGGCGTCGCAGAGCCGGACCTTGTTGCGGATCTCCTGCGTGGACAGGCCCAACACCTTGGCCAGCCGGGCGAGGACGGCCTTGCCGCCGTCCTTCATCTTCAGCAGGTCGGTGCGGTTGGCCGAGACCACGAGCCGGGTCTGGTTGTCGGCCAGCGGCACCCCGCGGGCGTCGAGGATCGAGCCGCGGGTGGCGGGTTCCACGACCTGCTGGACGTGGTTGGACTTGGCCTTGGCCGCGTACTCCTGGCCGTTGCGGATCTGGAGGTACCACAGCCGCCCGCCGAGCGTGAGCAGCAGCGAGAAGACCAGGATCTGAATCGCGATCAGCCGGATGGTGATCCGGGAAGTCCTCCCGGTCTCTGGAATGTTACTCATGGCGCGCAGCGCCTCCTTGGGGGGTGGCGGCGGGCGACGGCGACAAAAAGGAGCGGCGCGCAGCGCCTCCTGCCGGGGTGGCGGCGGGCGACGGGTGGGCATTGCTCACAGCCGCTTGACCCCCTTGATGCCCTTGACCCCCTTGCGTCCGCTCCCGGCTGGTCTGGGCACCCGGCCGGTACGGATCGCCTTCATCGCGTTACGGCTGGCCTTCAGCCCGGTACCCGTGGTGAGCCAGGCCGGGTTCCGCCCGACCACCGCGCCGGTTCCGCCACCGGTGTCGGTGGCCAACGGATCGTGCTCCGTGCGGCGCGCCACCGCCATCACCAACGGAACGGTGAACGGGGCGAGCAGCAGATCGTAGAGGGTGGCGCTGAGCACCAGCCCGACCAGGCCGACGTGCCGGGCGGCGGTGTCGCCGACCAGCGAGCCGACCCCGGCGTACAGCAGCGTCGAGCCGACAGCGGCGCCCAGCACGACCATCAGCGGCAGCGTCGCCGAACGGTGCTGACCGCCGTCCGGCTTCGTCAGACCCGCGGCGTAGCCGATGACGCACAGGACCAGGGCGTACCGGCCGATGGCGTGGTCGGCGGGCGGCGCGAGGTCGGCGAGCAGCCCGGCGCCGAAGCCGATGAGCGAGCCGCCGACCTGCCCGTAGACCAGAGCCAGGCCGACCACGACCAGCATCAGCAGGTCCGGTACGGCGCCCGGCAGATGGAGTCTGGCGAGGATGCCGACCTGGATGATCAGGGCGAGGACCGCCAGCGGGGTGGCGAGCAGGATCCGGTTGATGCGCATCGGTCAGCTCCTGGGGGAGGCGCTCGCGGAGGGGGTGGCCGTGACGGTGACCGTCGGCGTCGGCCGGGGCTTGACCGGGGGCGGCAGGACGGTGTCCCGCGGGTCCTTCCGGGGCGGCTGGACGACGATGCCGACGACGTCGAGCGACGAGAAGGAAACGAACGGCCGGATCTGGAGGGTGCGGGTCAGGTCGCCGTTGAGCGGTTCGACCTTGCTGACCGTGCCGACCGGAACCCCCGGCACGAACGGCTTGTCCTTGCTGGAGCCGAAGGTGACCAGCCGGTCGCCCTTCTTCACATCGGCCTTGCCGTTGAGCAGTTGGACGCGCAGCGAGCGGACGCCCTGCCCGTTGGCGAAGCCGATCTCGTTGGTCTTCTCCATCCGGGTGCCCACGGTGAACTCCGGGTCGGCAGCGAGCAGCACGGTGGAGGTGTGCGGGGTGACAGTGGTGATCCGGCCGACCAGCCCGTCGCCGTTGAGGACGGTCATGTCGCGGGCGATGCCGTCGCGGCTGCCGGCGTCGATGGTGACGGTCCAGGAGAAGCCCTGCGCCGACCCGATGGCGATGACCTCGGCGCCCTTGATGGCGTACTGGCCGGTGGCCGCGGTCTTGAGGATCTTGTCGAGCTCGGCGGCGCGGTTGCGGTTGCGGTCCGGGGTGCCCAACTTCAGCTTCAGGGCGGCGTTTTGGTGTTCCAGCTGACTGATGCGGTCGTGGCGTTCACCGGAGTCTCGCACCGCGCTGACGGCATTGCCCACCGGGTTGACGACGCGGGCCACGCCGCGCTCCACCGGGCCGAAGGCGGAGGCGGCGGCTTGCCGGGCGCCGTCGAGCGGGGACTGTTCGCCGCCGCGGATATCCACCGTGATCAACGCGAACGCGATCGCGACCAGCAGCACCAGCAGCAGCCGGCTCTCTCGTGTGTCCCTCACGTGCGGCGGCCGTGTCCTTCCTCGTAGGACCGGCCGGCTGCGGGCCCCGCCGGTCTCGTTCGGGGGTTGAGCGTTGTGCCTTGCTGTGACGGTGCGGTGGTGGAACGTCAGTGCACCGTGTCTGTGGGGGCGTTGCAGTTGTGCGCCGCCGATCCGCCCGACGGATCGGCCGTTTCCGTATGGTGCCCGACCCGCGCGAACGGCGTGACGCCGCCGCGACGGGCCGGGACCGCCTGCGTCAGCGGCGCGGCTGGGAGTCCAGGACCTGCTGGAGCGCCTCGAACTCCTCGACGCACTTGCCGGAACCGAGCGCGACGGAGTCGAGCGGGTCCTCGGCGATGTGGATCGGCATGCCCGTCTCGCGGCGCAGCCGCTCGTCCAGGCCGCGCAGCAACGCGCCACCACCAGTGAGAACGATGCCGCGGTCCATGACGTCACCGGACAGCTCCGGCGGGCACTTGTCGAGGGTCGTCTTGACCGCGTCGACAATGGAGTTGACCGGCTCCTCGATGGCCTTGCGGACCTCTGCCGCCGAGATGACGACGGTCTTGGGCAGCCCGGAGACCAGGTCGCGCCCGCGGATCTCGGTGTGCTCGTCCTGTTCCAGGTCGTACGCCGAACCAATCGTGATCTTGATGGACTCGGCGGTGCGCTCGCCCAGCAGGAGGCTGTACTCCTTCTTGATGTGCTGGATGATCGCGTTGTCCAACTCGTCGCCGGCCACCCGGATCGACTGGGCGGTGACGATGCCGCCGAGCGAGATGACCGCAACCTCGGTCGTCCCGCCGCCGATGTCCACGACCATGTTGCCGGTGGCCTCGTGGACCGGCAGGCCCGAGCCGATCGCGGCGGCCATCGGCTCCTCGATGATGTGCACCTGGCGAGCGCCGGCCTGGGTCGACGCCTCGATGACCGCGCGGCGCTCAACTCCCGTGATTCCGGAGGGAACACAGACCACCACCCGCGGCCGGGCGAGGTAGCGCCGCTTGTGGATCTTGAGGATGAAGTAGCGGAGCATCCGCTCGGTGATCTCGAAGTCGGCGATCACGCCGTCCTTCAGGGGCCGCACGGCGACGATGTTGCCGGGCGTCCGGCCGATCATCTTCTTCGCCTCGGCGCCAACGGCCAAGATGCCGCCGGTGTTGGTGTTGATGGCCACGACCGACGGTTCGTTGAGGACGATGCCGCGGCCCCTGACGTACACCAGCGTGTTGGCGGTCCCGAGGTCGACAGCCATGTCACGGCCGATGAACGACATGTTGTTCCCCATGAGGATACGTCTGGCCTTCCCAACTGGAGCGAATGCTTACTTTGAGGTCGGCAGGAGGTGATGCGCCGTGCGGCGCGGAAGCCTCCATCGTAGTTCGTAGTGTTCCCACACGAACACGGCGGGAGGTCGTTCCGCCATTGTCAGCCGTACACGTACCCGCCCCCCTTAATGGTGACGTCGTGTCGCGCGAACGCGTTCCCGCGCGTCGGCCGTAAACACCGAGGGGCGACCGATGATTTCATCGGTCGCCCCTGGTCACAAGGGGGTTGGGCGCTAACTTCCGATCAGGAAATCCCGGGGAAGAAAATCTTGATCTCGCGCTCGGCGGACTCTTCGGAATCCGAGGCGTGGATCAGATTTTCACGGGTGATCGTTCCGAAGTCCCCACGAATGGACCCACTGGGAGCGGCAATCGGGTCAGTGGGGCCGGCCAGCGCGCGGACGCCCTCGATGACCCGCTCCCCCTCGACGACCAGGGAGACGACCGGCCCGGAGGACATGAACTCCACCAGCGGCTCGTAGAAGGGCTTGCCGACGTGCTCGGCGTAGTGCTGCTCCAGCACCTCACGGTCGAGGGTGCGCAGCTCCAGCGCGGTGATCGTCCAGTTCGCCTTGCGCTCGATGCGACGGATGATCTCGCCGACCAGACCGCGCTTGACGGCGTCGGGCTTGAGAAGGACGAGGGTGCGCTGGCTCACGGAGGGACTCCCTGCTATCTGAACGACGGTCAGCGGCGCCAGGCTATCGCCTGGCCACCGCCCCGTACGCCGCCGGGTACAGCGCCCCCCAAAGCACCCCCGGCGCAAGGCCATCACCAAGTCCGTCCGTCACACGCCCACCCACAGCACCGGACGACCACCTTCTTCCCGCCCCCAACAGGAGGGGACGGGCCGGAGGGGCAGGGGTTCCGGACGTAAAGCGAAGCAGTCCGGAACCCCTGCCCCGGAGGCCCGTCACCGCACCCCGACAGCCCCGCGCAGCGGCTCGGCGCCGCAGGCGCAAAGCCAGCACCCCCACGGCGGGAACGCCGACAACGTGGGACTCAGCCCGCGGCCGCCGACTCGGCCGCGAAACGCGCCTTCGCCTCGTCGATCTTCCGCCCGTAGTGGACCGAGGCCCACCACAGCGCGGCGAAGACGGCGCCGAGGAAGTACATCGTGGGGACGACCAGGCCGCTGGCGATCAGCGCGATCTGGAGTGCCCAGCCCAACTGGACGCCGCCAGGGCGGGAGAGCATCCCGCACAGCAGCACGCTCAGCAGCATCGCGATGCCGCTGACGATCCAGATGGTGGCCCGGGAGAGGTCGGTGAGCTGCATCGCGACCAGGCCGGCGAAGCCGATCACGAAGAACTCCCCTATCAGGGTGCTGGCACACAGCGTGCGCATGGTCAGTTCCTTCCCAGGAGCAGCCGGGCCTCGCCGACCGTGATCACCGAGCCGGTCACCAGCACGCCGGCGCCGGAGAACTCGCCCTCCTCCTCGGCGAGGGTGATCGCCGCCTCCAGCGCATCGTCCAGCCGCGGCTCGACCTGGACCCGCTCGGCGCCGAAGACCTCCACCGCGATGGCGGCCAACTCGTCCGGATCCATCGCCCGTTGGCTGGAGTTACGCGTCACCACGATCTCGGCGAAGATCGGCTCGAACGCCTCCAGCACGCCCCGGACGTCCTTGTCGCCGCTGGTGCCGACGACGCCGATGAGGCGGCTGAAGCCGAACGCCTCACTGACCGTCTCGGCCGCGGCCCGGGCGCCGCTCGGGTTGTGCGCGGCGTCCAGCACCACCGTGGGGCTGCTCCGGACGACCTCCATCCGGCCGGGCGAGCTCACCGAGGCGAACGCGGAGCGGATGATGTCGAGGTCGAGGGTGCGGGCGTGGCCCGCGCCGACACCGAAGAACGCCTCGACGGCGGCGAGCGCGACCGCGGCGTTGTGCGCCTGGTGGGCGCCGTGCAGCGGGAGGAAGATCTCCGGGTACTCGCCGCCCAGGCCGCGCAGGGTCAGCATCTGGCCGCCGACCGCCACCTCGCGGGAGAGCACCCCGAACTCCATGCCCTCGCGGGCCACCGTGGCGTCCACCTCGACGGCGCGCTTGAGCATCACCGAGGCCGCGTCCACCGGCTGCTGGGCCAGGACGACGGTGGCGTCCTTCTTGATGATCCCGGACTTCTCGCCGGCGATCTGCTCGGGCGTCTCGCCCAGCCGGTCGGTGTGGTCCAGGGAGATGGGGGTGATCACCGCGACGTCGGCGTCGATGACGTTGGTCGCGTCCCAGGTGCCGCCCATGCCGACCTCGACGACCGCGACGTCCACGGGGGCGTCGGCGAACGCGGCGTACGCCATCGCCGTCAGCACCTCGAAGAAGGAGAGGCGGTACTCCTGCTGGCCGTCGATCATCTCGATGTATGGCGCGATGTCGCGGTAGGTCTCGATGAAGCGCTCGGCGGAGATCGGGGCGCCGTCGAGGCTGATCCGCTCGGTGACGGACTGGACGTGCGGGCTGGTGTACCGGCCGGTGCGCAGCTCGAAGCCGCCGAGCAGGGCCTCGATCATGCGGGCCGTGCTGGTCTTGCCGTTGGTCCCCGTGATGTGGATCGAGGGGTAGGCCCGCTGCGGGGAGCCGAGGACGTCCATGAGCGCGGCGATGCGCTCGATCGACGGGTCCAGCTGGGTCTCGCCCCAGCGGCCGGCCAGCTCCTCCTCGACGGCGCGCAGCGCGGCGTCAACCTCCGGGTCGGCGGGGCGGGCCGGGACTTGGTCCGCCTGCGGCGGTCCGGCCTGCGCGCGCAGGGTCCGGCTGCCGGCCTCGATCACCGCGAGATCGGGGTCGCGTTGCGTCTCGGCCTCGACCATGTCGTCGAAGGCGTCCGACGGGTCGGGAGTCGGGTCGGGGTCGTCGTTCTGGGGGCGCTCGCTCACGACGACAAGTCTACGAGGCACCACCGACAACGGGCCTGCGCCGCCCCCGCTCCCGCCCGGGCGGGAGCCGAGCCGCCGGTCAGGACAGTGCCGCCTGCATCATCGCCTTGGCGATCGGGGCCGCGAGGCCGTTGCCGGAGACCTCGTTGCGGGCCGCGTGCCCGTCCTCGACCATCACGGCCACCGCGACCCGGTTGCCCTTGCCGTCGTCGCCGTAGGAGACGAACCAGGCATAGGGGGTGCCGCTGTTGTTGACGCCGTGCTGGGCGGTGCCGGTCTTGCCGCCGACGGTCACCCCGCCGATCTTCGCGTTGGAGCCGGTGCCCTTGTCCACGACCGTCTGCATCGCCGAGCGGAGCTGGTCGGCGGTGCCCGACGACATCGCCTTGCGGTAGGTCTTCGGGCTGTTCTTCTGGAGGGTGTTGCCGCCGCCGTCGGTGACCTTGTCCACGAGCTGCGGGGTCTTCAGGTCGCCCCCGTTGGCGATCGCCGAGACCACCATCGCCATCTGGAGCGGGGTGGCCTGGTCGTCGAACTGGCCGATGCCGGAGAGCGCGGTCTGCGCCTGGTCCATGTCCTTGGGGTAGACGCTGGAGGTGGCGCGCACGGGGACGTCCATCTTGGCGTCGTTGAAGCCCAACTTCTCGGCCTGCGCCCGCACCTTGTCCTTGCCCAGGTCGACGGCCATCTTGGCGAAGACGGTGTTGCAGGAGTACTGGAGCGCGGTGCGGATGGTGGCGTTCTGGCAGGGCGCCGAGGCGCTCTCGTTGGTCAGCTTGGTGCGGGTGTTGGGCAGGGTGTACGGGTCGGGGCTCTGGGTGGGCTGGTCCACGGAGGAGTACAGGCCGTTCTCCAGCGCGGCGGCGGCGACCACCAGCTTGAAGGTGGAGCCGGGCGGCAGCGGCTGGCGCAGCGCGCGGTTGAGGTTGGGCTGGTTGCCGTCCTTGGTCAGGGCCTCCCACGCCTTCTGGTCGGCGCTGCCGGAGCCGGAGAACTTGCCCGGGTCGTACGACGGGGTGCTGACCATGCCCAGGATCCGGCCGGTCGCCGGGTCCAGGGCGACGGCCGCGCCGGTCTTGCCGCCGAGCGCCTCGTAGCCGGCCTTCTGCACCTTGGCGTCGATGGTGGTGGACACGTCGCCGGCCTTGGGGCGCTCGTGCAGCAGGGTGTCGGCGGGGGTCTGGAGGCGGCTGTCGGAGCCGCCGAGCAACGGGCCGTAGAGGCTCTCCAGTTGGGTGCTGCCGAAGATCTGCGAGGAGAAGCCGGTGATCGGGGCGTAGAGGGCGCCGTCCTTGTAGGTCCGCTTGTACTTGAGCGAGGAGGAGGTGGCGGCGGAGCCGGTGACCGGTTGGCCGTCGACGAGGATGTTGCCCAGGGGGGCCGAGTACTTGGCGATGTTCACCCGGGGGTTGTGCGCGTTCTCCCGGTAGTCGCTGGCCTTGGCGCCCTGGATCCAGGTGGCCCAGCCCATCAACACCAGTATCAGCGCGAGGGAGAAGACCGAGATCCGTCGCAGGGGTCGGTTCATGGGCGCGGCTCCTCGGTGCTGGGGGCGGGACCGGACATGCGTTTCCGCCGGAACTCCGGCATTCCGGTCCACGGTGCCTCGGCTTCATGAGAGCGTCATGAGAACCGTGTACCTGCTGGATGTGAGCGATCGGACCTCCGGGCGGGACAACCTTTCCGCCGTCGCGTCCCCTCTTGGACGGCGGGGTCTACGAGCGCCTTCGGGTCGCCCGGCGACGGTTAAGTGCAAAGCATGAAAAGTCAGGAAAGCAGGAGCTGAAGAGGCGTGCCGGCAATCAGTCAGCGGATGCATTTGGTGCTGCTCACCGCCTGGACCGTGCTGTGGTTCATGATCGTTGAGCCGCACGGCGGCTTCTCTTGGCACTACCTCCGCGCCGGCGGCGCGCTGATATACCAGGGCGACGCCGGCGACGGCACCGGCGGCCTCAACCTCTACGCACACCACCCCGAGCTCCAGATGGGGCCGATCAGCTTCCTGACGGCCGGGCTGTTCAACCCGTTCCCGGAGGTCACCGGCCAGTTCCTCGCCGCAGCCCTGATGTCCGCCCTGGGCCTGGTCATCCTGGTGCTGGCCGGCCGCAGCGCCGCCCACCACTTCCTGGGCACCGGCACCAACCACCAGCGGCTGCGGCAGCGGGTGTTGATCGCCGGGCTGGCCTTCATCCCCATGTGGATCGAGGTCGCGGTCCGCTTCGGGCACCTCGACGACGTGCTGGCGCTCTTCTTCACCGCCCTCGCGGTCCGCTCCGTCACCCGCGGCAACGCCGCCCTGACCGGCGCCTTTTTGGCCCTGGCGATGGACTCCAAGCCGACCGCGCTGGCCTTCGTTCCGCTGCTGCTGGCGCTGCCGAGGCACAAGTGGCTCAAGGCCGGCCTGTGGTGCGCGGGGTTGGTCGCCGTCGCCTGGCTGCCGTTCTTCATCGGCGACACCCAGTCCTTCGCCGCCGCCAAGTTCGCCATCCCCAACCACCCGGCGTCCGCGCTGCGTTGGCTGGGCGTGGCCGCCCCCGAGACGCCCGGCTGGGACCGGCCCGCGCAGTTCGCGCTCGGGCTGGTGCTGGGCGGAATCGCGGTCTGGCGCGGCCGTTGGGCGGCGGTGGTGCTGCTGGGCGCCAACGCCCGGATCGTGCTGGACCCCAGCGTCTACACGTACTACACCGCGTCGGTGCTGCTCGGCACGCTGCTGTGGGACGTCATCGGGCAGCGCCGGCTGGTCCCTTGGTGGAGCTGGCTGGCGCTGCTCGTCCTCTATGGCAGCGTCTTCGCGGTCCCGGACGACTCCGCGCGGGGCCTGATCCGGCTGGCGTTCGTGGCGGTCTCCACGGCGTATGTGCTGCTGTGGCCGGTCCGCGAGCGGGGCGGCCGCGGTGGGCCCCGCGGGCGGCGCGCGCGCCGGGGACGGCGCAGGCCCCCCGTCCAGAGGGACGAGGGGCCCGTGGTGCCGGAGGCGGCGTGGCCCGGCGCGCGGCCGGAGCCGCCGGCGACTACGCGCTGGGCAGGCCCGCCAGCTGTGCAGTGATCCGCTCGATGTCGGCCTCCGCGGTCGCCAGCCGGCCGCGGATCTTCTCCACCACCTGCTCCGGCGCCTTGCCGAGGAACGCCTCGTTGCCCAGCTTGGCGGTGGCCTGCTTCTTCTCCTTCTCGGCCGCGAGCAGGTCCTTCGTCAGCCGCTTGCGCTCCGCCTCGACGTCGATCGCGCCGGAGAGGTCCAGGGCGACCGTGGCGCCGGCGACGGGCAGCGAGGCGGTGGCGGCGAACTCCTCGCCGGCCGGCTGAAGGCGCAGCAGCGAGCGCATCGCGGCCTCGTGCGACGCCAGCGCCGTACCGGTCAGGTCCAGCCGCGCGGGAACCTTCTGGCCCGGCTGGAGGCCCTGGTCGGAGCGGAACCGGCGGACCTCGGTGACGACCTGCTGGAGCGTTTCGATCTCCCGCTCGGCGGCCTCGTCCCGGAAGCCGCCCGGGGCGTTTGAGCCGGGGACGGCCACGGCCGTCGGCCAGTCGGCGATGACGATCGACTCGCCGCCGGTCAGCGCCGTCCACAGCGTCTCGGTGACGAACGGGACGACCGGGTGCAGCAGCCGCAGGGTGACGTCGAGGACCTCGCCCAGCACCCGGCGGGAGGCGTCGGCGGCCGGGCCGCCCGCCATGAACGTCGTCTTGGACAGCTCGACGTACCAGTCGAAGACCTCGTCCCAGGCGAAGTGGAAGAGGGCGTCCGACAACTTGGCGAACTGGTAGTCGTCGTAGTACGCGTCGACCTCGGCGACGACCGCGTTGAGCCGGGAGAGGATCCACCGGTCGGTCGCCGACAGGGCCTCGACGGGCGGGAGTTCACCCTCCACGGTGGCGCCGTTCATCAGCGCGAAGCGGGTGGCGTTCCAGATCTTGTTGGCGAAGTTGCGGGAGCCCTGGACCCAGTCCTCGCCGATCGGAACGTCGACGCCCGGGTTGGCGCCGCGGGCGAGGGTGAAGCGGACCGCGTCGGAGCCGTAAGTGTCCATCCAGTCCAGCGGGTTGACCGCGTTGCCGAAGGACTTCGACATCTTCTTGCCGAACTGGTCGCGGACCATGCCGTGCAGCGCGATGGTGTGGAACGGCGGGGTGCCGTCCATCGCGTACAGGCCGAACATCATCATCCGGGCGACCCAGAAGAAGAGGATGTCGTAGCCGGTGACCAGGACGGAGTTCGGGTAGAACTTCTCGACGCTGGGGGTCTGCTCGGGCCAGCCGAGCGTGGAGAACGGCCACAGGCCGGACGAGAACCACGTGTCGAGGACGTCGGTGTCCTGGTGCCAGCCCTCGCCGGTGGGCGCCTCGTCGTCGGGGCCGACGCAGACGACCTCGCCGTTCGGCCCGTACCAGACCGGGATGCGGTGGCCCCACCACAACTGCCGTGAGATGCACCAGTCGTGGAGGTTGTCGACCCAGCCGAAGTAGCGGGACTCCATCTCCTTGGGGTGGATGGCGACCTTGCCGTCGCGGACCGCGTCGCCGGCGGCCTTCGCCAGCGGGCCGACCTTGACCCACCACTGCATCGACAGCCGCGGCTCGATGGTGGTCTTGCAGCGCGAGCAGTGCCCGACGGAGTGGGTGTACGGGCGCTTCTCGGCGACGATCCGGCCCTCGGCGCGCAGCGCAGCGACGATCGCCGAGCGGGCCTCGAAGCGGTCCAGCCCCTGGAACGGGCCGTGCGCGGTGATCACGCCGCGCTCGTCGAGGACGGCGAGGTTGGCCAGACCGTGCCGGCGGCCGATCTCGAAGTCGTTGGGGTCGTGGGCCGGGGTGACCTTGACCGCGCCGGTGCCGAACTCCGGGTCGACGTGCTCGTCGGCGACGACCGGGATGCGGCGGCCGGTCAGCGGCAACTCGATCTCGGTGCCGACGAGATGGGCGTACCGCTCGTCCTCGGGGTGGACGGCGACGGCGGTGTCACCGAGCATCGTCTCCGCGCGGGTGGTCGCGACGACGATGGACGAGTCCCCCTCCCCGTACCGGATCGAGACCAGCTCGCCGTCGTCGTCCTGGTACTCCACCTCGATGTCCGAGATGGCGGTGAGGCAGCGCGGGCACCAGTTGATGATGCGCTCGGCGCGGTAGATCAGCTCGTCCTCGTAGAGCCGCTTGAAGATCGTCTGGACGGCCTTGGAGAGGCCCTCGTCCATGGTGAAGCGCTCGCGGGACCAGGCGACGCCGTCACCGAGCCGACGCATCTGGCCCGAGATCTGGCCGCCGGACTCGTTCTTCCACTGCCAGACCCGCTCGACGAACGCCTCACGGCCGAGGTCGTGCCGCGAGACGCCTTCCTTCGCCAACTCCCGCTCGACGACGTTCTGGGTGGCGATGCCGGCGTGGTCCATGCCCGGCTGCCACAGCGTCTCGTAGCCCTGCATGCGCTTGCGGCGGGTGAGGGCGTCGATCAGCGTGTGCTCGAAGGCGTGGCCCAGGTGCAGGCTGCCCGTGACGTTCGGCGGGGGGATGACGACGGTGTACGGCGGCTTCTCGCTCTTCTCGTCCGCCTCGAAGTAGCCCCGCTCTACCCAGCGCTCGTACAGCGGCCCCTCTACCTCGGCCGGCGTGTACTGAGTCGGCAGTTCGGGGACGCTGTGCTTGGGATGCTGAGTGTTCTCGGTCACGACCGACAGTGTACGGGCGCGGATGTGGCGGCTTCGAATCGGTTTCGCCCCCGGGGCACCGCCTGTCAGCGGCGTCATACAGGATGTCGGCAGCGCATAAACATCACGCCCGACGCCCGGGTGCCGCCCGCGGCGGCCCGACGTCATCAGCAGTCACGAGGGGAACCGCTCCATGAGCTTCAACCAGCCGCCTCCGGGCCCGTACGGCCAGCAGCCCCAGCAGCCCGGCCCGTACGGCCAGCCGCAGCCGCCCGCCCCGCAGCCCGGCTACGGTTACCCGCAACAGGGCGGCCCGGTGCCTCCCCAACAGGGCTACGGCTACCCGCAGCAGGCCCCCCAGCAGTTCCCGCAGCAGGGCCCGCCGCAGCAGTTCCCCCCGCAGGCCCCGCCGCAGCAGCCCTACGGCCAGCCCGCCCCGCAGCCTGGCCCGCCCAACTACGGCCAGCAGCAGCCCCCCTTCGGCGGCCCCCAGGGACAGCAGGGCCACCAGACGCCCTACGGGATGATCCCCGAGGAGCCGGAGACCGGCGGCGGCAACGGCAAGAAGATCGGCCTGATCGCCGGCGGCGTCGCGGTGATCGCGGCGATCGCCGTCGGCGCGTACTTCGTCTTCGGCTCGGGCGGCAAGGTGAAGCCGTACACCATCGCGCTGCCGGACAAGCTGCTGGGCGGGCAGTTCAGCAAGGCCCCGACGCGCGACAACAGCGCCGGCACCCAGGACCTCGCCAAAGACAAGGACGCCAAGGCGCTCGGCATCACCGACGGCAAGGGCGTGCAGCAGACCTACCAGAGCACCAGCGGCCTCATGATGCAGGTCTTCGGTTTCTACGGGAACGTCGGCGACCCGCAGGGGACGGTGACCCGGATGTTCGCCAAGATCGACAACAGCACGAAGCAGTCCCGCGGCGCCAAGATCGAGGACGTCACGCAGGTCACCGAGTACTCGCCCAGCGGCTTCGACGGCGACGTGATGAAGTGCCGGACGCAGAAGGTCGAGGTCGCCGAGAGCGGGATCACCATCCCGGTCACCTACTCCACCTGCATCTGGGGCGACAGCAGCGCCGTCGGCGTGGTCTACATGGTCGCCCCGCCCAAGGCGAGCAGCAGCGGCAGTTCCGCCACCACCCCCGGCGCCAAGGAGCTCTCCGAGACCACCGCCAAGGTCCGCAACGAGGTCCGCAAGGAGAAGTGACCCGCCCGCAGACGACACCACCGCCCGGCAGCAACTCGGCTGCCGGGCGGTGGTGTTGACGGAGCGTCGGGAGCGGCTACGCGCTCTTCTCCTGGGGTTCGCCGGAGTCGCCGCGGGTGCGCGGGACCAGGGTCGGGTTGACGTTGGAGTGCACCACGTCCGCGGTGATGACGACGCGGGCGACGTCCTTGCGGGACGGGATCTCGTACATCACCGCCTGGAGGACCTCCTCCATGATGGCGCGCAGGCCGCGGGCGCCGGTGCCGCGGAGGATCGCCTGGTCGGCGATGGCCTCCAGGGCCGGGCGGTCGAAGTCCAGCTCCACGCCGTCGAGTTCGAAGAGCCGCTGGTACTGCTTGACCAGGGCGTTGCGCGGCTCGACGAGGATCTGGAGGAGCGCCTCGCGGTCGAGGTTGTGGACCGAGGTGAGGACCGGCAGGCGGCCGATGAACTCCGGGATCATCCCGAACTTCACCAGGTCCTCGGGCATGACGTCCTGGAGCTGGTCCTTGGACTCGATCTCGCGCTTGGAGCGGATGGTGGCGCCGAAGCCGATGCCCTTGGCACCGGACCGCGCCTCGATGATCTTCTCCAGGCCCGCGAAGGCACCGCCGACGATGAACAGCACGTTGGTGGTGTCGATTTGGATGAATTCCTGGTGCGGGTGCTTGCGGCCGCCCTGGGGCGGGACCGAGGCGGTGGTGCCCTCCAGGATCTTGAGCAGCGCCTGCTGGACGCCCTCGCCGGAGACGTCCCGGGTGATCGACGGATTTTCGCTCTTCCGGGCGACCTTGTCGATCTCGTCGATGTAGATGATGCCGGTCTCGGCCTTCTTGATGTCGAAGTCCGCGGCCTGGATCAGCTTCAGCAGGATGTTCTCGACGTCCTCACCGACGTAGCCGGCCTCGGTGAGCGCGGTCGCGTCGGCGAAGGCGAAGGGGACGTTGAGCATCCTGGCGAGGGTCTGCGCGAGCAGGGTCTTGCCGGAGCCGGTGGGGCCGAGCAGCAGGATGTTGGACTTGGCCAACTCGATGCCCTCGTCGCCGCGTCCGGGGCCGTTCTCGCCCGCCTGCACGCGCTTGTAGTGGTTGTACACGGCCACCGAGAGCGCCTTCTTGGCGGCTTCCTGGCCGACGACGTAGCCGTTGAGGAACTCGTAGATCTCGCGGGGCTTGGGGAGTTCCTCCCAGCGCACCTCGGAACTCTCCGCGAGCTCCTCCTCGATGATCTCGTTGCAGAGATCGATGCACTCGTCGCAGATGTACACACCAGGTCCCGCGATGAGCTTCTTCACCTGCTTCTGGCTCTTTCCACAGAACGAGCACTTGAGCAGGTCTCCGCCGTCACCGATGCGTGCCACGAGGTGAATCCCCTTCGCCTGGGATCCGCATTGCTCCGCGGACCCGGGTGCTTGCCTATCGACGGTACCTTGCCGGGCCCCCCGTACGGGCCCCCCTTGGACCGACTCGGTTCACTCGGTCCAAGGGGGCGACGCTCCGGCGCAATTCGCGAAGAACGCGATCAGACGGAGACGGAGGTCTTCCGCGTGGAGACGATCTGGTCGACCAGACCGTACTCCAGGGACTCCTCGGCGGTCAGGATCTTGTCACGCTCGATGTCCTCGCGGATCTTCTCGATCGGCGTGGAGGAGTGCTTGGCCAGCATCTCCTCCAGCTGCGTGCGCATCCGCTGGATCTCGCGGGCGGCGATCTCCAGGTCGGAGACCTGGCCTCGGCCGGTCTCGCTGAACGGCTGGTGGATCAGGATCCGCGCGTTCGGCAGCGCCATCCGCTTGCCCGGGGTGCCGGCCGCCAGCAGCACGGCCGCGGCGGAGGCCGCCTGGCCCATGCAGACCGTCTGGATGTCGGGCTTGACGAACTGCATCGTGTCGTAGATCGCCGTCAGCGCGGTGAACGAGCCACCGGGGCTGTTGATGTAGACCGAGATGTCGCGGTCCGGGTCCATCGACTCCAGGCACAGCAGCTGCGCCATGACGTCGTTGGCGGAGGCGTCGTCGATCTGCACCCCGAGGAAGATCACCCGCTCCTCGAAGAGCTTCGCGTACGGGTCGTACTCGCGCACGCCCTGCGAAGTGCGCTCGACGAAGCGCGGAACGATGTAGCGGGACTCCGCGGGCATGCCGGAGAACTCGGCCTGCGCGCGCTCGTAGAGACCGCTTCCGGGGAAGTTGTTCATCTGGAGGTTCACCGTCCTGGTGGCGAAGTGGGGCTGGGGGTCGACTGCGGGGCGTGGGCCAGGGCTCAGGCCCCGGTGCCGCCCCCGCCCGGAACGCCGGTGGCGGAGGGCATCACGTCGTCGATGAGGCCGTACGCCTTGGCCTCCTCGGCGGAGAACCAGCGGTCGCGGTCGGCGTCCTTGGTCCACTGCTCCAGCGTCTGGCCGGTGTGCGCGGCGGAGAGCTCACCCAGGCGCTTCTTCGTGCGGAGCAGCTGCTCGGCGTGGATCTTGATGTCCGAGGCCGAGCCGGCCAGGCCGGCGGAGGGCTGGTGGATCAGGATCTCGGCGTTCGGCAGCGCGAAGCGCTTGCCCGGGGTGCCGGCGCTCAGCAGGAACTGGCCCATCGAGGCGGCGAGGCCCATGGCGATGGTGACCACGTCGTTCTTGATGTACTGCATGGTGTCGTAGATCGCCATGCCGGCCGTGACCGAGCCGCCCGGGGAGTTGATGTAGAGGTAGATGTCCTTGTCCGGGTCGGCGGCGAGGAGCAACAACTGCGCCGTGATCTTGTTGGCGATGTCGTCGTCGACCGGCTGGCCGAGGAAGATGATCCGCTCGTTGAGCAGCCGGTTGTAGACCTGTTCGCCGAGGCCACCGGAGGTCGGCTCAGCGGCGGCGGAAGGCATCGGGATCGTCACGTGTCCACCTGCTCGTTGTCGAAACGGCTCGGGGCCGTCTTCAGCGTCGTCTTCTGGGGCCGGGGACCGCGGCCGCGTGGTGCGCCCCACGCACTGTCAGCAACTCCCCTGCCCTCGTATCTACGGACCCTAACGCGCTGGTCGGCGGGCGCCATCCCGGAGCGAGAACTGTTCGCTGTGAGCGCAGGCTCACGGACCGGGACGACACACGGGCCCGAACACGCGGACGTGCGCGTTCGGGCCCGTGATCAGGTATGTCGGCGAGAGCGCCGGGGCGGTCAGCCCTCGGTCTTCTCCGCCTTCTCGTCACCCTCGGCCTCGGCGACGACGGCCTCGGCGGCCTCCGTCTCCTCCTCGTCCTCCAGGTCGACGACCTCACCGTTGGTGTCCTTGACCGTGGCGGCCTCGACGACCACCGCGAGGGCCTTGCCGCGGGCGACCTCGCCCACCAGCATCGGCACCTGGCCACCCTCGACGACGGCCTGGGCGAACTGGTCGGGGCTCATGCCGGAGGACTGGGCACGCCGCATGAGGTGCTCGGTGAGCTCCTCCTGGCTGACGTTCAGCTTCTCCTTGTTGACCAGCTCGTCGAGGACGAACTGGGTCTTGATGCCCTTCTCCGCCTGCTCCTTGGTCTCGGCGTCGAACTCTTCCTCGGTCTTGCCCTGGATCTCCAGGTACTTGGCGAGGTCGAGGCCCATCTGAGCGAGCTGGTGGTTCTCCAGGTTGTGCTTGCGGGTGCGGATCTCGTCCTCAAGCAGCTTCTCGGGGATCGGCACCTCGATCAGGCCGAGCAGCGCCTCCAGGACCTTCTCCTGGGCCTGGGTGGCCTGGTCGAACTTCTTCATCCGCGCCAGCCGCGTGCGGCTGTCGTCCTTGAGCGCGTCGAGGGTGTCGAACTCGCTGGCCATCTGGGCGAACTCGTCGTCCAGCTCGGGCAGTTCGCGGGCCTTGACCTCGGTGACGTCGACCTTGACCTCGGCCTCCTTGCCCTGGGCGGAGCCGCCCTTGAGCTCGGAGGTGAAGGTGGCGCTGTCGCCGGCCGAAAGACCCGTGACGGCCTCGTCGATGCCGTCGAGGAGCTCGCCGGAGCCGATGGTGTAGCTGACGCCGTTGGCGATGCCGTCGGCCAGCACCTCGCCGTCGACCTTGGCCTCCAGGTCCACGGTCACCACGTCGCCGTCCTGGGCGGCGCGCTCGACCACGGAGGTGGAGGCGAAGCGCTCACGGAGCTGCTCGACGGACTTCTCGACGTCCTCGTCGGACACCTCGATGGCGTCGACCTCGACCTCGATGCCGGAGTAGTCCGGGATCTCCAGGGCGGGGCGGATGTCGACCTCGGCGGTGAAGGCCAGCAGCTCGTTGTCCTTGAGCTCGGTGATGTCGACCTCGGGCTGACCGAGGACGTTGAGCTCGGCCTCGTTGACCGCGCTGGTGTAGAACTTCGGGAGCGCGTCGTTGACGGCCTCTTCGAGCACGGCGCCGCGACCGAACCGCTGGTCGATGACGCGGGCAGGGATCTTGCCCTTGCGGAAGCCCTTCACCGTGACCTGCTGGTTGATCTTCTTGTACGCCGCGTCGAGGCTGTCCTTGAGCTCCTCGAAGGGCACCTCGACAGTGAGCCGAACCCGGGTCGGGTTCAGGGTCTCCACGGCGCTCTTCACGGTTCGGTCTCCTTGGGCTGACTTTGGGGTATTGCCTTAGATCCGCCAGCTCCGGCATGTCCCGGGCCGGCCGACCGCGCCCGGTCCAGAGACACACAGGCACGCAGCTTGCATAGTAACCGCAAGGAGGAGGGCGCCCACAACGCGATCTTGAAGGACCGCTTATGCCCGTTTTGTGTGCGTAGGGCACGCGGGACGGGCGCCGAACTGGTCGGGGTGGCCGGATTCGAACCGACGACCTTCCGCTCCCAAAGCGGACGCGCTACCAAGCTGCGCCACACCCCGTCGGTGCGACACGTAGGGTACATGGCCGCGGACCGTACGGCTGCCCGTTATTCGGGAGCGGGGTGCGGTGTGCGATCGATGGGCTTCACCCGCTACGATGCTCTGCGTGCCGGGGTCCCAGCGACCGTGGCGTTCGCGGGCGTAGCTCAATGGTAGAGCCCCAGTCTTCCAAACTGGCTACGCGGGTTCGATTCCCGTCGCCCGCTCAACAAGGGGGAGAGCCCCGGGTCGTACGGCCCGGGGCTCTTCACGTTCTTGGGCGCCGCGGCCGGGCCGCGCGCCCGGTCGCTTCTCTCCCGTGACGGGAGTCCCTAGGGTGACCGGCATGGAGATCTGGATCAATCCCGCGTGCTCCAAGTGCCGTTCCGCGGTGGGGATTCTGGACGCCGAGGGCGCCCGGTACACCGTGCGGAAGTACCTGGAGGACCCGCCGACCGTCGACGAACTGCGCGCCGTACTGGGGCGGTTGAACCTGGAGCCGTGGGACATCACCCGCACCCAGGAAGACGAGGGCAAGGCGCTGGGTATCGGGACATGGGAGCGCACCGGCGCCGAACGGGAACGGTGGATCGAGGCGCTGGCGGCGCACCCCCGACTGATTCAGCGGCCGATCATCACCGCCGACGACGGTTCGGCCTTGGTGGGGCGCAGCGAGGATGCCGTACGGGACGCGCTGGCGCGGACCGGGGGCGGACGGACCCCCTGAAGGCCGGTCCGCGGACCCGAACCGGCGCTAGAACGTGATGTGGTTGATGGTCTGTGCGATGGAGTTCAGGAACCGGTTGATCGACGGCGCCATCCCCGTGGAGGCGAGGAAGAAGCCGAACAGTATGGCGACGAGCGCCGGACCGGCCTTGATCGCCTTCTGTCTGATCAGCACGACAAGGATGATCCCCAACATCAGGACAACTGATAGCGACAGAGCCACAACTGATCACACCCTCGGTCGGAACGCCTCACCGGCCCTGGGGCATGCCGCGCACACCCCCGGCACCCATCGTGCCATCAACTCCCTGCCCACTGCAGGCGGGTGACGAATCATCGGCCAACGCTTTGCCCGTTCGCGGCAGTTACGGCAAAGCCACTTCCGGACGTCCCGCCGAGCCCTCGACCTCGGCGGGACCGGCCCCCAAAAGATGCTGCACCGGCTCACAACGGTCACCGGTCGGTCACCCTGTTAATGGTTTGGTAATCTAAGTATTGACCAGTCCTTGACACTGTCTTGACCTTGTGTGCGACCCGCGCCCCGTGTCTGGACGCACGCCGACGACCAGGAGGAACGGGCCCATCGGACACGCAGACACCCTGATCGCCATGGGCGGTGCCTTTCTCGCCGCCGCCGTCCTCGCCCGCCTCGGCGGCCGGATCGGACTCCCCACCATCCCGCTGTTCATCCTGGCCGGAATCCTGCTCGGCCCGAACACCCCCGGCATCGTGCTGGTCGCCGACCCGCACGAGCTGGAAATGCTCTCCCTCCTCGGCCTGGTGCTGCTGCTCTTCTACCTGGGCCTTACGTTCCACGTCGACGACCTCAAGGCCGGCGGCCGCAAGATGGCGCTGGCCGGCGGGGCCTACCTCACGCTGAACGTCGGCGCCGGGCTCGGCTTCGGCTTCGCGCTCGGCTGGGGCACCTCCGAGGCGCTGGTGCTCGCCGGGGTGCTGGGCATCTCGTCGTCCGCGATCGTCACCAAGGTGCTGGTCGACACCGGGCGGTTGGGCAACCCGGAGACCAAGCCGATCCTCGGCATCATCGTCGTCGAGGACATCTTCCTGGCGCTCTATCTGGCCGCGCTGCAACCGGTGCTCTCCGGGGCCGACTCGCTGGCCTCGGCGGCGCCGGCCGCCGGGAAGGCGTTCGGCTTCCTGCTGCTGCTCGCCGCGGCCGCCCGTTGGGGCACCCGCGTCATCGGCCGGCTGATCGCCACCAAGGACAGCGAGCTGCTGGTGATCTCCTTCCTGGGGGCCGCCGTTCTGGTCGCCGGGATCTCCGAGTGGTTCGGGGTCGCGGACGCCATCGGGGCGTTCATGGTGGGCCTGATGCTGGGCGGGACGAGCACCGGGCCGCGGATCCGCAAGCTGGTGCACCCGCTGCGGGACGCGTTCGGGGCGATCTTCTTCTTCGCGTTCGGGCTCTCCATCGACCCCGGTGACCTGCCGAGCGTGGTGTGGCCGGTGCTGATCGCGGTGGCGCTGACGCTGCTGATGAACGTCCTGGCGGGGCTCGCCGCGGCCCGGATCCACGGCTTCGGACCCGGGCCGGCCGCGAACATCGCCACCGCGCTGCTGGCCCGCGGCGAGTTCGCGCTGATCCTGGCGACGATGGCGGCGGGCGCCGGGCTCGACGAGCGGCTGGCGCCGTTCATCGCCGGCTATGTGCTGATCCTGGCCGTCCTCGGGCCGCTGGCGGCCGGCCGCTCCGGGCTGTTGGCCCGCGTCCTGCCGGCCGGCGGCGCGCCGCGGGTCGCCGTGGCGGAGGGCGCTTTGGAGGCGGTCAACCGTCCCGACACAGCAGCAACAGCGCCCGGTCGTCGTTGACGTCCTTGGCGACGGCCTCGATCAGATGCCAGGCGGCACCGGCGAAGCCGGTGTGCACATAGCGCTCGGCCTCGCCGGTCAGCCGGTCGATGCCCTCGGCGATGTCGCGGTCGGCGGCCTCCACCAGGCCGTCGGTGAAGAGCATCAGCACGTCGCCGGGGCGCAGCGTCCCCTTGACCGGGTCGAACTGGGCGCCGTCGTAGACCCCGAGCAGCGGGCCCTCCCCCGCCTTCTCCTCCCAGCGGCCGGTGCCGGCGCTGAGTTGGAGGGCGGGGAGGTGGCCCGCGGAGAACAGCTCGTAGTCGCCGGACTCCAGGTCCAACACGAGGTGGACGGAGGTGGCGAAGCCCTCGTCCCAATCCTGGCGCAGCAGATAGCCGTTGGCGGCGGGGAGGAAGCCGTGCGGCGGCAGTGAGCCGAGCAGGCCGCCGAAGGCGCCGGAGAGCAGCAGCGCGCGGGAGGCGGCGTCCATGCCCTTGCCGGAGACGTCGGTGAGCACGACCTCCAGGATGTTGCCGTCCTGGGTGCGGGAGGCCACCACGAAGTCGCCGGAGAAGGACTGGCCGCCGGCCGGGCGGAGCGCCATCTCGTGGTGCCAACCCTTGGGCAGCTTGGGCAACTTGCTCTGCACGCGAATCCGTTCGCGCAGGTCGAAGAGCATGGTGCCGCCGCGCCGCCAGGGCACCCCGACCCGGCTGCGGAACTGCGCGACCAGCAGCCCTGAGAGCCCCACCGCGGCGACCACCAGGACCGTGCCCGGGGTGATCCGGTCCGGCCCCTGGTCGTACGGGCCGAACAGGGCCGCCTCGACGATCAGCGCGGCCGCGGAGGCCGCGTACAGGACCAGGAGGTTGGCCGGGCGCAGCAGCAGTCCGCCGGCGATGATCGGGAGGACCAGCGCGGTCGGCGCGATCCACTGCGGGCACCAGAGGGTGCCCAGGGCGATGGCGGGGACGGCGGCGAGCAGGGCGGCCAGCGCGAGCCAGTCGGAGCCGTCGCCTCGGAAGTAGTCGACCCCGGCCTTGCGCATGCCGACGCGGGCCCGGTGCAGGCGTTTGTGCACCCGGGCCCTCGGACTCTCCGCTCCCGCGCCGCGTGTCATTGCCCTGGGACCTTATCCACCCATTCGGCGGCGCGTCGATTCGTCGCACATCAACCCGGGGATTTGCCGGGAATTCGCGTTCGAAATGCGGTCGCGCGGCCGGCGGGCGGACTGCTAGGGATGCCGCATGACAACAGAGTTGCGGCGGTTGCGGGAGACCGATTGGGATGCCTGGTTCGACACCCTGGACGTGGTGTTCGGCGGGGTCCCGGACACCCCCGAGAGGCGCGCGTGGTGGCGCTCGGTCAGTGAGGTGCCGCGGGACATCGCGGTCTGGGACGGCGACGCGATCGTCGGCACGGCCGGGGCGTTCTCGTTCGGGTTGACCGTGCCGGGCGGCGCGGAGGTGGCCACCGCCGGCGTCACGACCGTCGGGGTGCTGCCCACCCACCGCCGGCGCGGGGTGCTGCGCTCGATGATGCGGCACCAGTTGGCGGACGTGCACGAGCGCGGTGAGGCGCTGGCGGCACTGACCGCCACCGAGCCGGCGATCTACGGGCGGTTCGGCTACGGCCCGGCCACCCAGGAGCTGCGGATGTCCGTGGACACCGTGCGGCTGGCCGCGCCCGAGCTGCCCGGCGTGGACGACGTCCGGCTGCGGCTGGTGGACCCGGTGGCCGGGCTCGCTCAGTGCGAGCGGGTCTACGAGCAACTGGTGCCGACCCGGCCCGGGATGCTGGCCCGGCGCCCCGGCTGGGCGCGCCGGGGGGTGCTCGACCCGGAGGCCGAGCGGCAGGGCGCCGGCCAACTCCAGTGCGTGCTGGCCGAGGTGGACGGCGCGGTGCGCGGCTATGCGCGCTACGCGGTCAAGCCCGACTGGGACCACGCCGGCCCGCGCGGGGTGGTGCAGCTCCGGCAGCTCGACGCGCTGGACCCGGTGGTCCACGCGGCGCTGTGGCGGCACTTGTTCGGCATCGACCTGACGGCGTCGGTGGTGACGCGCAGCCGGCCGGTGGACGAGGCGCTGCTGCACCTGGTGCCCGACCAGCGGCGCCTGGACGTCGGGGTGCGGGAGGCGCTGTTCCTGCGGCCGGTGGAGGTCGGGGCGGCGCTGGCGGCGCGGACGTACCGGGCGCCGGTGGACGTGGTGTTGGAGGTCACGGACGACTTCTGCCCGTGGAACGCGGGGCGTTGGCGGCTGTCCGGCGACGCCAAGGGGGCGAGCTGCGAGCGGACCACCGACCCGGCCGAACTCGCGCTGTCGGTACGGGAGTTGGGGTCGGCCTATCTGGGCGGGTTCACGCTGTCGGCGCTGGCCGGGGCCGGGCGGGTGCGGGAGGTGCGGCCGGGGGCGCTGGCGGCGGCGTCGCTGGCGTTCGGGTCGGACCCGGCGCCGTGGCTGCCGCACGGGTTCTGACCGGGGGCCGGCGCGGGCCCGTTCAGGGGCGGGCGGCGGCGGGCTGGCAGCCCGGGCACCAGAAGAGGTTGCGGGCCGCGAGGTCGGCGGTGCGGATCTCGCTGCCGCACAGGTGGCAGGCGGCGCCGGTGCGGCGGTAGACGTAGACCTCGCCGCCGTGGTCGTCGACCCGCGGCGGGCGGCCCATGGCCTCCGGGGTGTGCTCGGGGCGGACGGTGTCGATCCGGTTGTTCCGCACGCCCTCGCGCATCAGGGCGACCAGGTCGGCCCAGATCGCGTCCCACTGCTGTCGGCGCAGGTCGCGGCCGGGGAGGTAGGGGTCGATGCCGTGCCGGAAGAGGACCTCGGCGCGGTAGACGTTGCCGACGCCGGCGATCACCTTCTGGTCGAGCAGCAGCGCCGCGAGGGTGGTGCGGCTGCGGGTGATCCGGCGCCAGGCGCGCTCGCCGTCGTCGTCCGGGCGCAGTGGGTCCGGGCCCAGCCGCTCGTGTATCGCCTGCTTCTCGGCGTCGGTGATCAGCGCGCAGGTGGTCGGGCCGCGCAGGTCGGCGTAGTGGCCGGCGCCGACCAGCCGCAGCCGGACGGTGTCGGTGGGCGGGGGCGCCGGGGTGGTGCCGAAGCCGAGCTTGCCGAAGAGGCCGAGGTGGATGTGGACCCAGCAGTCGGGGGCGAAGCCGAGGAAGAGGTGTTTGCCGTGGGCCTCGGCCGTCTCCATGACCTGGCGGTCGATGAGGGCGGCGCCGTCGGCGAACTTGCCCTGCGGGCTGGTCGCCCGGATCTTCTGGCCCTCGAAGCGGTCGCGGTGGTCCGCGGCCAGGCGGTGGATCGTGTGCCCCTCGGGCATGGGGTGGTGGCCTCCGGCGGTTTCGTCTGTGGGTGCGGCCCGGGGGGCCGGTTCCGTGCCCACCCGTTCCGCCCCAGCGGAACGACTGCCCACGGAACCGGCGGCGGGGAGATCAGCCCTGCTGCGGGTGGTGGGCCGGGATCGGGGGGAGTTCGCCGGTGGTCTCGTAGCGGGAGAGCATCTCGATGCGGCGGGTGTGACGCTCCTCGCCCGAGTACGGGGTGGCGAGGAACACCTCGACGAAGCGGGTGGCCTCGTCCTGGGTGTGCATCCGGCCGCCGACGGAGATCACGTTGGCGTCGTTGTGCTCGCGGCCCAGCTTGGCGGTCTCCTCACTCCACGCCAGCGCGGCCCGCACGCCCTTGACCTTGTTGGCGGCGATCTGCTCGCCGTTGCCGGAGCCACCGATCACGATGCCGAGGCTGTCCGGGTCGGCGGCCGTCTTCTCCGCGGCGCGCAGGCAGAACGGCGGGTAGTCGTCCTGGGCGTCGTAGATGTGGGGACCGCAGTCGACGGGCTCGTGGCCGTTGGCCTTGAGCCAGTCCACGAGGTGGTTCTTGAGGTCGAAGCCGGCATGATCGGAGCCGATGTACACGCGCATGGCATGAGTGTGGCATGTCGCCTGCTGGGTAGACGCCACGGGGCCGCGGCCCGTCCTGGCGCCCCGGCCTCACCTCTTCAGGCAACTCACCAGTAACGACACGATCGGGATTCAGCTCTTCCAAACGGTCGTTAACAACGTTCTAATGCCTGGGTTCGACACGAGAACCACCGAAGGACGGTGCACATGGGCGCGCACCCGCCTACCCCTCACGCGGTCCCCACCGCCGGCGAATCCGGCGGCGGTACCGCGAACCGGTCCCCCGACGGGCTCCAGGCCGGCCTCAAGAACCGCCATCTGTCAATGATCGCCATCGGCGGAGTGATCGGCGCCGGCCTGTTCGTCGGCTCCGGCGCCGGCATCGCGGCCGCCGGTCCGGGCATCCTGCTGTCCTACGCGCTGACCGGCCTGCTGGTCGTGCTGGTGATGCGGATGCTGGGTGAGATGGCCGCGGCCTCCCCCACCTCCGGCTCGTTCTCCGCGTACGCGGACCGGGCGCTCGGCCGCTGGGCCGGCTTCACGATCGGCTGGCTGTACTGGTTCTTCTGGTCGGTGGTGCTGGCGGTCGAGGCGACCGCGGCGGCGGCGATCCTGACCAGCTGGATACCGTCGGTGCCGCAGTGGGCCTGGGCGTTGCTGGTGATGATGGTGCTGACCGGCACCAACCTGGTCTCGGTGGGCTCGTTCGGCGAGTTCGAGTTCTGGTTCGCCGGGATCAAGGTCGTGGCGATCGTGATCTTCATCGTGGTCGGTGCGCTGGCGATCTTCGGGCTGCCGCCGGGGCACCACGCGGTGGGCACCAGCAACCTGTTCGGACACGGCGGGTTCCTACCGAAGGGACCAGGGGCGATCCTCTCCGGGATGCTGCTGGTGGTCTTCTCCTTCATGGGCAGCGAGATCGTCACGCTGGCGGCGAGCGAGTCGCCGAACCCGGTGATGGCCGTCCGCAAGGCCGTCAACAGCGTGATCTGGCGGATCGCGCTGTTCTACATCGGCTCGATCGCGGTGATCGTGACCCTGCTGCCCTGGGACGACCCGGAGGTGGCCAAGAGCCCGTACGTGGCGGTGCTGAAGTCGCTGCACATCCCGTACGTGGACGTCCTGATGGACGTCGTGGTGCTGACCGCGGTGCTGTCCTGTCTGAACTCCGGCCTCTACACGGCGTCCCGGATGGCGTTCTCGCTCGGTGAGCGCGGCGATGCGCCGAAGTCGTTCGCAACGGTGAACAAGCGCGGCGTCCCGGCGGTGGCGATCTGGGCGTCGGTGGCCTTCGGCTTCGTCGCGACGATCTTCAGCTACACCTCGAAGGACACCATCTTCCAGTTCCTGCTCAACTCCTCGGGCGCGGTGGCCCTGTTCGTCTGGCTGGTGATCTGCTTCTCGCAGCTGCGGATGCGCCGGACCATCGAGCGGGAGATGCCGGAGCGGCTGACGGTGCGGATGTGGCTGTACCCGTGGCTGACCTACGCCACCATCGCGCTGATCATCTTCGTCGTGGGCTACATGTTCTACGACGAGAACGGCCGGCAGCAGATGGTGCTGTCGGTGGTCGCGGCCGTGGTGGTGCTGATCGCCGGGCTGCTGCTGGACAAGCGGCGGCCCCGCGAGGCGGCGCAGCAGCCGGCGGTCGCGGAGGAGAAGGCGTAGCCGGTTCGGATGGCACAGCGACGGGGCCCGCACCCAGGGAGGGTGCGGGCCCCGTCGGCGTCCGAGGTGGCGTCATCAGCCGCGGCGGCCGGCCAGCTTCCAGGCGGTCGGCAGCGCGCCCATCGCCAGGGCGATCTTGAGGGCGTCGCCGACCAGGAACGGCACCATGCCGACGGCGACGGCCTGGCCGAGGGAGATGCCGGTGCTGAGCGCCAGGTAGGGCACGCCGATGCCGTAGATCAGGGCATTGCCGGCGGCCATCGTGACGGCGGTGCGCAGCACCCCGCGGTCGCCGCCGCGGCGGGCCAGCGCGCCCACGGCGGTGGCGGCGAGCAGCATGCCGAGGACGTAGCCGAAGGTGGCGCCGCCGGCGCCGGAGGCACCGCCGGCGAACCAGGGCACGCCGGCCATGCCCACCAGGGCGTAGAGGGCCAGCGACAGCAGCCCGCGGCGGGCGCCGAGCGAGGCGCCGACGAGGAGCGCGGCGAAGGTCTGGGCGGTGACCGGGACCGGGGAGCCGGGGACCGGGACGGCGATCTGGGCGGCCAGGCCGGTGACCACGGCGCCGCCGACGACCAGCGCGGCGTCGCGGACGCGGGCGCGGCTGGCGGAGGACGCTGGCAGCAGGTCGGCAAGGACGGTGCCGGAGGTGGCGGTGGGGACGGCTGTGCTCATCGAGGACTCCGCGGGTGTGAGTGCGGACCCAGGGCTCGGATCCGGCGGGACGGAATGACGTTAGTTCAGAGGGCGGCGGCGATCATCGTGTGGCGCTGACAAAGCCGTACCGGCCGCTTGGGGAGTTCCGGACAACGGCCAGAATGCCTTGGCCGTTCGACCGCGGGGCCGTCTTCGCAGGTCACGTGATGCGCATCACGGCGAACGTCGCGGCATGGGACCGGTTTTGTGGTAGTCGAGCGCGGCCGGGGACACTGGGACGGCTCCGCGGCCACCTGTGGAGTTCCCCCAAACCGGGCGGCGTTCGTCGCCCTCGCGCCCCTGCGGAGTACGAGCCCATGCACGACGCACCGCCCCTGGTTGAGAAAGAGCCGCTGTCCGGTGGGCTCAAGCAGCGCCATCTGACGATGCTGGGCCTGGGCGGGGTGATCGGCGCGGGGCTGTTCGTCGGCTCCGGTGCCGGCATCGCGGTGGCCGGTCCCGGGATCGTGCTGTCGTACCTGATCGCCGGCGGGCTGGCGATGCTGATCATGCGGATGCTCGGGGAGATGTCGGCGGCGATGCCGGCGTCCGGGGCGTTCTCGGTACACGCGGAGCGGGCGCTCGGGCGCTGGGCCGGCTTCAGCGTGGGGTGGCTGTACTGGTTCCTGCTGGTGGTGGTGTTGGCGGTGGAGGCCACCGGCGCGGCGCAGATCGCGCACGGCTGGGTGCCGTCGGTGCCGCAGTGGGGCTGGGTGCTGATCTTCATGGTCTTCTTCACCGCAGCAAACCTGGCCGCGGTGAAGAACTTCGGCGAATTCGAGTTCTGGTTCGCCACGTTGAAGGTCACCGCGATCGTGCTGTTTCTGGCCCTGACCCTGCTGGCGATCTTCGGGGTGCTGCCGCACACCGAGCCGGTCGGACTGACCAACCTCACCGGGCAGGGCGGGTTCCTGCCGCACGGCTGGTCCGGGGTGATCTCCGGGGTGCTGGCGGTGGTGTTCGCGTTCGGCGGCCTGGAGGTGGTCACCATCGCGGCGGCCGAATCGGACGACCCGGCGCGGGCGGTGGGCCGGGCGGTGCGCAGCGCGGTGTGGCGGATCCTCTTCTTCTATGTCGGCTCGATGCTGGTCATCGTCTCGGTGCTGCCCTGGTCGTCGATGCAGCCCGGCAAGAGCCCGTACGTGATGGTGCTGGACCACATCGGGGTGCCCGGCGCCGGACAGATCATGAACATCGTGGTGTTCGTGGCGCTGCTGTCGGCGCTCAACGCCAACCTCTACGGCTCCTCGCGGATGGTGTTCTCGCTGGCCGAGCGCGGGGAGGCGCCGCGCGGGCTGTTGAAGGTGACGCGCGGCGGGGTGCCGCGGCGGGCGGTGCTGGCCTCGGTGGCGTTCGGTTTCGTCTCCGTGCTGCTGAACCTCAAGTGGCCGGATTCGGTGTTCCTGTACTTGCTCAACGCGGTAGGCGCGGTACTGCTGTTCGTCTGGGGGCTGATCGCCGTCTCCCAACTGCGGCTGCGACCCCGGATCGAGCGGGAGGTGCCGGAGCGGCTGGTGCTGCGGATGTGGGCGTTCCCCTATCTGACGTGGGTGGCGCTGCTGGCGATGGGCGCGGTGATCGTGCTGATGCTGACCGATGCCACGGCCCGGCCGCAGCTGCTGTGGTCGGCCGGCGCGACCGCGGCGGTGCTGGCGGTCGCGGGGCTACGGGAGTTGCGGGCGCGGCGGTCCCGGAGCTGAGGGCGCTCGGGGCGTGCGACCTGCCGCTTTCCGGCAGGAATGAGACGAGCGTCACAGGTCACGACATTCGACGATGTGTCAGGCACGCTCGGTCACGATCCCGTCTGAATACCGAACAATCGCTGCACGACTGTTGCCCTGAGCGGACGCGGCCGCTCAGACTGAGCCAGCTTTGCCGAGGACCCCGGAGTGAGCCGTCCGCGGCCCCGGGAGAACGCAACCCTCGCCCCGCCCGCATCTCACCTACTGGGACAGGTACGACATGAATCGGACACCCTCGTCCGCCGCGTCCGACGGAGCGCAGACCGCTGCTCCGGGCGCCGGCCAGGACGGCGGCGCACTGTCGCACGGCCTGAAACAGCGCCACCTCTCGATGATCGCCCTCGGTGGCGTGATCGGTGCCGGCCTGTTCGTCGGCTCCCGTGAGGGCATCGCCGCGGCCGGACCGTCGATCGTGCTGGCGTACGCCGTCTCCGGCGCGCTGGTCATGTTGATCATGCGGATGCTCGGCGAGATGTCCGCGGCCCGCCCGGCCTCCGGCTCCTTCTCGGTACACGCGGAGCGGTCCATCGGCTCCTGGGCCGGCTTCACCGCGGGCTGGATGTTCACCGCGCTGCTGTGCGTGGCGGTATCCGTCGAGGCGCTGGGCGCCGCGGACGTGCTGCACCAGTGGTTCCCGGCCACCCAGCCGTGGATGTGGGTCCTGCTGATCATGGTGGTTTTCACCGCGACCAACCTGACCGCGGTCTCCAACTTCGGCGAGTTCGAGTTCTGGTTCGCCGCCCTGAAGGTCGCCGCGATCGTGCTGTTCCTGGTCCTCGGCGTCCTGGCCATCTTCGGCCTGCTGCCCGGCAGTTCGGCGCCCGGCACCTCCCACCTGACCGGCGACGGCGGCTTCCTCCCCAAGGGCATGGACGGCCTGATGGTCGGTCTGCTGGCGTCGGTCTTCGCGTACGGCGGTCTGGAGACCGTGACCATCGCGGCCGCCGAGTCCAAGGACCCGGTCCGCGGCGTGGCCCGCGCGGTGCGCACCGCGATGTGGCGGATCGCCCTCTTCTACGTCGGCTCGATGGCGGTCATCGTCACCGTCATCCCCTGGAGCGCGCCGTCGATCGCCAAGAGCGGCCCGTACGTTGCGGTGTTGGACTACCTCAAGATCCCGGCGGCCGGCCAGATCATGAACGTGGTCATCCTGATCGCCCTGCTCTCCGCGGTGAACGCCAACATCTACGGCGCCTCGCGGATGGCCTACTCGCTGATCAGCCGCGGCCAGGGCCCGTCCTTCTTCGGCAAGGTGAGCGGCGGGGTGCCGCGCCGGGCGGTGCTGCTCTGCGTCGCCTTCGGCTTCCTCGCGGTGCTGTTCAGCTTCCTGTGGCCGACCACGGTCTTCCAGTGGCTGCTCAACATGGTCGGCGCCGCCGTCCTGGTGGTCTGGGGCTTCATCGCCGCCGCCCAGCTGCGCACCCGGCGGCAGTTGGAGCGCGAGGCGCCCGAGAAGCTGGTCGTGAAGATGTGGGCCTTCCCGTTCCTCACGTGGGTGGCGCTGGCCGGCATCGCCCTGGTGCTGGTGCTGATGCTGCGCGACGACAGCCAGCGGATCCAACTGCTCTTCACCGGCGGCTTCGGCGTGGTGCTGACGATCATCGGTCTCGTCCGACAGCGGGCGCTGGCGACCGGCACGCAGTAGGCCGCGGCGGCCCACCGGCCGATTCCGTTCCCAGGCGGGGCGGGACCTCCTCCCGAGGTCCCGCCCCGCCTGCTTCTTTGGGACCAGGACGCCCGCCACCACGGCCCCGTGATCACTGCTGCTGGTAGCGTGCTACTGCACATTGATTGCAACTACGGCGCTTACGCAGCTTGGAGGCGGGGTCAGCATGGCGACCTACACACTTCCGGAACTCCCCTACGACTACGCGGAACTGGCCCCGGTCATCAGCCCGGAGATCATCGAGCTGCACCACGACAAGCACCACGCGGCCTATGTGAAGGGCGCCAACGACACCCTTGAGCAGCTGGCCGAGGCGCGCGACAAGGACCAGTGGGGCAGCATCAACGGCCTGGAGAAGAACCTCGCGTTCCACCTCTCCGGCCACATCCTGCACAGCATCTACTGGCACAACATGACCGGCGACGGCGGCGGCGAGCCGCTGGAGAAGGACGGCGTGGGCGAGCTCGCCGACGCCATCGCCGAGAACTTCGGCTCGTTCGCCAAGTTCAAGGCCCAGCTCTCCAAGGCGTCGGCCACCACGCAGGGTTCGGGCTGGGGCGTCCTGGCCTACGAGCCGGTCACCGGCCGCCTCATCGTCGAGCAGATCTACGACCACCAGGGCAACGTCGGCCAGGGCTCGGTGCCGATCCTGGTCTTCGACGCCTGGGAGCACGCCTTCTACCTCCAGTACAAGAACCAGAAGGTCGACTTCATCGAGGCGATGTGGAAGGTCGTCAACTGGCAGGACGTGGCGAAGCGGTACGCCGCGGCGAAGGAGCGCGCCAACAACCTGCTGCTGGCGCCGTGACGCGGTAGCGGTGCACAGACGTCCTGCCTCGTGATCGTCTTCTCACCGTTCGCTTGGCAGGCGCAGAGGGCGGAGCCCCCCGCGAGGACGTGACTCGTGGGGGGCTCCGTCGCGTCTTCGGCTGCACGCCGGGTGGTTCCGTTTGTGCCCACCCTCCCCCAAGCTCTTAAGGAGCAGGGGGCACCCCCTTCGCCTTGCGGAACGCCTGCCCACAAACAGGGAGGGGTCAGTCGAAGCTCGGGGCCGCCGTGCGCGTGCGCTTGATCTCGAAGAAGCCGGGGGTGGAGGCGACCATCAGGGTGCCGTCCCAGAGCTTGGCGGCGGCCTCGCCCTTGGGGGCGGGGGTGACCACCGGGCCGAAGAAGGCGATTTGGTCGCCGTCGGGACCGGGGACCGCGATCACCGGAGTGCCGACCTCCTGGCCTACCAGGTCGATGCCTGCCTTGTGGGAGGCGCGCAACTCGGCGTCGTAGGTGTCCTTGTCGGCGTAGTCGATCAGGTCGGCGGGCAGGCCGGCGTCGGCGAGCGCGGCGGCGATGGAGTCGCGGTTGTTGCCCTCGCCGAGGTTGTGGAAGCGGGTGCCGAGCGCGGTGTAGAGCCGGCCGACGACCTCGTCGCCGTGGAGCTGCTGGGCGGCGATCACGACCCGGACCGGGCCCCAGGACTTGCCGCCGGGGCGCATGTTCTCCGCGTACTGCGGCGGGAGTTCGTCCAGGCGGTTCTCGTTCAGCACGGCCAGGCTCATCACGTGCCAGCGCACCTGGACCGGGCGGACCTTCTCCACCTCCAGCATCCAGCGGGAGGTCAGCCACGCCCAGGGGCAGAGCGGGTCGAACCAGAAGTCTGCCGGGATCTTCGCGGTCTCGGACACGAGGTCTCCTCTATGAGAGCGTCAACAGCGTTGTTCCGTGCCGGCTTCAACCGCCAAGGCGCGTGCCATGATTCCCCGTGTTCGATATCCGAGACGAGGGTGAGGGAGGCACACCGTGCCAGGCGAGAATCTGTCCCGGGAAGAGGCACGTGAGCGGGGCCGGCTGCTGACGGTCGAGGGGTACCACGTGGCGCTGGACGTCCGCTCAGCGGTCACCAGGGGCGCGGACGCGGCCACCTTCCGCTCCCGGACGACGATCCGGTTCCGCTGCGCCGAGCCCGGCGCGAGCAGCTTCGCGGACCTCCTGGCCCCCTCGGTCACCTCGGTCACCCTCAACGGGCGGGAGCTGGACCCGGCCGAAGTCTTCGACGGCACCCGGATCGCCCTCGCCGACCTGGCCGCCGAGAACACCCTGGTCGTCGACGCGCAGTGCGCCTACAGCCGCACCGGCGAGGGCCTGCACCGCTTCGTCGACCCCGAGGACGGCGAGGTCTACCTCTACACCCAGTACGAGCCCGCCGACTCCCGCCGGGTCTTCGCCAACTTCGAACAGCCGGATCTGAAGGCCCCGTTCACGTTCGAGGTGACGGCGCCGGAGGGGTGGCTGGTGCTGAGCAACGGCGCTCAGGAGGGGCCCGTCGAGGGCGGGGTGCGGCGGTTCGCGACCACCAAGCCGATCTCGACGTACATCACCGCGGTGATCGCCGGGCCGTACCACTACGTGACCGACACCTACCGCCGCACCTTCGAGGACGGCACGACGCTGACGGTCCCGTTGGGCGCGCTGTGCCGCAAGGGGCTGGCCCGGCACTTCGACGCGGACGACGTCTTCACCGTCACCAAGCAGGGCCTGGACTTCTTCCACGACCACTTCGACTTCCCGTACCCGTTCGGCAAGTACGACCAGGCGTTCGTGCCGGAGTACAACCTCGGCGCGATGGAGAACCCCGGCTGCGTCACCTTCCGCGAGGAGTTCATCTTCCGCGGCAAGGTCACCGAGGCGTCCTACGAGCGCCGGGCCAACGTCATCCTGCACGAGATGGCGCACATGTGGTTCGGCGACCTGGTCACCATGGACTGGTGGGACGACCTGTGGCTGAAGGAGTCCTACGCGGACTTCATGGGCAGCTTCGCGCAGGTCGGCGCGACCCGCTTCACCGACGGCTGGATCACCTTCGCCAACCGCCGCAAGTCCTGGGCGTACCGGGCCGACCAGCTCCCCTCCACCCACCCGATCACCGCCGACATCCGCGACCTGGAGGACGCCAAGCTCAACTTCGACGGCATCACCTACGCCAAGGGCGCCAGCGTCCTCAAGCAACTGGTGGCGTACGTCGGCCAGGACGCGTTCCTGGAGGGCGCCCGGCGCTACTTCAAGCGGCACGCCTACGGCAACACCCGGCTGACGGACCTGCTGTCGGTGCTGGAGGAGACCTCCGGCCGGGACCTGGCGGCCTGGTCGCGCTCCTGGCTGGAGACCGCCGGCGTCAACTCCCTCACGCCACAGGTCACTTACGACGCCCAGGACCGGATCACCGAGCTGAGCATCCTCCAGGAGGCGTCGCCGGACCACCCGGAGCTGCGGCCGCACCGGGTCGCGGTCGGCCTCTACCGCCGACTGGACGCCGACTCCGCGCTGGTGCGCTACGCCCGCGCCGAGGTGGACGTGACCGGGCCGCGGACGGCGGTGCCGGAGCTGGCCGGCGTCGAGCGCCCCGAGCTGGTCCTGGTCAACGACGAGGACCTGACGTACTGCAAGACCCGGTTCGACGAGGGGTCGTTGGCCACCCTGCGGGCCCGACTCGGCGATCTCACCGACCCGTTGGCGCGGGCGCTGTGCTGGGCGGCCCTGTGGGGGCTGACCCGGGACGGGCTGATGCCGGCCCGGGACTTCCTTGCGCTGGTACGGAAGTTCGCCGGCGCGGAGACCGTGATCGGGGTGCTCCAGTCGGTGCTGGGCCAGGCGGAGACCGCACTGACCCACTACGTCGCGCCGGAGTACCGCGAGCGGGCGGCCGGCGAGTTGGCCGAGGGTGCGCTGCGCGAGCTGCGGCTGGCCGATCCGGGCAGCGGCCATCAGCTCAGCTGGGCCCGGCACTTCGCGGCGGTGGCCACCACGCCGGCCGATCTCCAGCTGCTCCAGGGGCTGTTGGAGGGCACCGCGAAGATCGACGGGCTGGCGGTGGACCAGGAGCTGCGCTGGGCGTTCCTGCTGCCGCTGGCCTCGCACGGGGTCGCCGACCGGGCGGTGCTCGACGCCGAACTGGCCCGTGACGACACCGCGTCCGGCAAGCGCCACCAGGTGCGCTGCCTGGCCGCCCGCCCCTCGGCCGAGGTCAAGGCGGCCGCCTGGGCGGACGTGGTGGACTCCGACGCGCTCTCCAACGCCCTGGTCGAGGCGACCATCAGCGGCTTCGCCCAGCCGTCGCAGCACGAGCTGCTGGTGCCGTACGCGCCGCGGTACTTCGCGGCGATCGAGCGGATCTGGCGGGAGCGGTCCATCGAGATCGGGATGTCCGTGGTGCGCGGGCTGTTCCCGTTCTGGCAGGCGGACCACTCCGCGCTGGACGCGACGGACGCCTGGCTGGCCGAGCGTTCCGAGGCCGCGCCCGCGCTGCGCCGACTGGTGCTGGAGGAGCGCGACGACCTGGCCCGGGCGCTGCGCGCACAGGCTTGTGACGAGGCGGCCGGGCCCAGGCCGTAACCCGGTCCTCGACCAGCCGTAATCGGCCGTCGAACGCCCGTACTTGAGGGCAGTATTGTCCCGCTTGTGCCACAGGCGGGTAACAGCGGTTAGGGGGGAGAGCGGGGCCGGGAATCGACCGGACATGAACCACGACACCCCGCTCTCCCCGCGCCCCCTCCACCACCTCGCCGACGGCCGCTGCCCGGTGCTGACCACCCATCAGCTCCGGGAGCACGGCGTACCGCCCGCCGAGATCACCGAACGCTGCCGGCCGGGCGGCCCCTGGCAGCAACTGCTCCCCGGCGTCCACCTGTTGCACCAGGGGCCGCCCACCAGCGAGGAGCGGCTGCACGCGGCGCTGCTCTACGCCCGGCACCGCGGGCCGTCGGTGCCGACCCAGGCGCGGGCCCCGGAGCCCGGCCGGGAACCGATGATCACCGGGCTGGCGGCGCTCGCGCTGCACGGCTTCTCGGCCGCTCCCCCGCTGCTCGCCCTGGACCGCATCGACGTGCTGGTGACCCGCACCCGGCGGCTGCGCCCGGCCGGCTTCGCCGGAATCGTCCGCGGCGCGGAGCTGCCGGCCGCCGAGGAGATCACCGGGGTGCCCACCGCGCCCGTCCCGCGTGCGCTGGCGGACGCGGTGGCACAGCTCACCGACCCCACCGTGGTGCGCCGGCTGCTGACCGAGGCGGTGCGCGGCGGGCACTGCGAGGCGGCCGCGGTGGTGCGGGAGCTGAGCCGCGCCCGGCTGCTGACCCGGCCGCACGTGGTGGACGCGGTGGACGCCCTGATGGCCGAGGGCCGGGCCCTGGCCGAGCAGCAGCTCTACGACATGGTGCGCGGCTTCGGGCTGCCCGACCCGCTGTGGAACGTCGACCTGCGGCTGCCGGGCGGCCCGTACCTGGGCGTGGTGGACGCGTACTGGTCGGACTACGGGGTGGCGGTGGAGATCGACACCCGGACCCCGCGCCCGTCCGGCGAGGCGCCCCGTGACGCCTACCGGGAGCAGCTGGAGCGGCTCGGCATCACCCTCGTCCGCTGCCGGCCGCGGACCCTGCGGGAGGCCCCCGAGCAGCAGGCGACGGTGGTCCGCACGGCGCTGATGGCGGCGACGGACCGGGAGCCGCCGGCGTATGTGGTGGTGCTGCCGCACTGAACCGCCGGCCCGCGCGGCGCCCCCGCGCCACGGTCCGTGACCACTGGGCACGCTCCGTAGGCAACCAGGCGCCCCGCACCTCCATCTATTGGAACGGATTGGACAAGGCGACGGGTCTCACACACATGATGGGAACGCCACTGAGCAGGTGTTCCAGCAGACACCCGGAGCCGGGCCAGCGAGCCAGGCCAGAGAAGAAGGAGCCCCATGAGGATCGGAATCGTCGGCGCCACCGGACAGGTCGGCGGCGTGATGCGGCGCATTCTCGCCGAGCGCAACTTCCCGGTCGAGCAGCTGCGCCTGTTCGCCTCGGCCCGGTCCGCGGGACGGACGCTGCCCTGGCAGGACACCGAGATCACGGTCGAGGACGCCGCCACCGCGGACTACTCCGGCCTGGACATCGTGCTCTTCTCGGCCGGCGGCGCGACCTCCAAGGCGCTGGCGGAGAAGGTCGCCGACGCCGGACCGGTCGTGATCGACAACTCCTCCGCCTGGCGCCGCGACCCGCAGGTGCCGCTGGTGGTCGCCGAGGTCAACCCGGGGGCCGTCACCGACCGCCCCAAGGGCATCATCGCCAACCCCAACTGCACCACCATGGCCGCCATGCCCGTGCTGCGCCCGCTGCACGACGAGGCCGGGCTGGTCTCCCTGGTCGTCGCCACCTACCAGGCGGTCTCCGGCAGCGGCCTGGCCGGCGTCGCCGAGTTGGACGGGCAGGCCCGCAAGGTCATCGAGCAGGACGCCACCAAGCTCACCCACGACGGTTCGGCCGTGGAGTTCCCGGCCCCGGACAACTACGTCCGCCCGATCGCCTTCAACGTCCTGCCGATGGCCGGCAAGATCGTCGACGACGGGCTGAACGAGACCGACGAGGAGCAGAAGCTCCGCCACGAGAGCCGCAAGATCCTGGACATCCCGGAGCTGAAGGTGTCCGGCACCTGCGTCCGGGTCCCGGTCTTCACCGGGCACTCGCTCCAGGTCAACGCCCGCTTCGCGCGCCCGATCTCCCCCGAGCGCGCCCAGGAACTGCTGGCCGGCGCCCCCGGCGTGGCCCTCTCCGACGTCCCCACCCCGCTCCAGGCCGCCGGCCAGGACCCCTCCTTCGTGGGCCGGATCCGCCGCGACGAGACCGTCGACAACGGCCTCGCCCTGTTCGTCTCCAACGACAACCTCCGCAAGGGCGCGGCCCTCAACGCCGTCCAGATCGCCGAACTGGTCGCCGCGGAGCTGCGCGGCTGAGCCACCGCACAACGCCGAAGCCGGGGCCCGTACGGAACAACGTCCGTACGGGCCCCGGCGGTTGGGCGGGATGGCGCGAACCGCCTCGCCCTCAGGCCACCTTGACCGCGGTGTCTCCCCTTCGGACGATGACGGACACCTCACCCCCCAGGGCCGCGGCATACGCGCGCAGCACGTCGAGGCTGTCCACCTGACCGTGCTCGATCTGCGAGATGCGGGCCTGGCTGACTCCGAGCGCCGCCGCGACTCCGCCTTGGGTCAGCCCCGCCTCCCGCCGGAGGGCCGCCAGCTCGTGCCCACGGATCCGGGCAATGTTCTCCGCACGCACCCGTGCTCGGGCCTGCTCCGCCTCCTCCGACGTCATGCGGGGGTACCGCTCACACGCCTCGGCGCGCACCTCGCGCCACGAACGCCCCTTCATCCCTCGTCCTCCAGCTTCCTGCTGTCCGTGTACTGCCCGTAACGGAGCTCGGCGAGCGGAACATTCCGCGTGTACCACTGGGCCCATCTGCCTGACTTGTCGCCCGCCACCAGAATGATGGCTCTGCGCTCGGCGTCGAAAACGAAGAGCATTCTGATTTCCGAGGCGCCACTGGACCCCGGGCGCAGTTCCTTGAGGTTGTGCAGCACGCTGCCGTGGATCCGGTCGACCATGGGGCGACCGAGCGACGGGCCTTCGGCCGCGAGGTGATCGAGTCCGTCCATGACCCGGTCCGCGGACGCCGGATCGTCCCGGCACAGCCGAAGAAACCAGTCCTCCACAGGTTCCAGCAAGATGATCTCCCACATGCTGCGAACATAAGAGACAGCTTATATCCAGGGCTAGGTTCCTGCCCGCTTTCACTGCAAGGAGTGACCTTCGCCGCACCGCGATGGCCAATACCGCGGGCGCTCGACCACCGCCCCCGCCCCCACCCCCGCCGTGGAAGGATGGCCCGACGATGCGCTAACGATCGGGAGTAGGGAGACGAGCGGGTGCCTGGTACGAATCTGACCCGGGAAGAGGCTCAGGAGCGGGCGCGGCTGTTGACCGTGGACGCGTACGAGATCGAGCTGGACCTGTCCGGGGCGCAGGAGGGGGGCACGTTCCGGTCCGTGACGTCGGTCCGGTTCGACGCCGCGCAGGACGGTGCCGCGTCCTTCATCGACCTGGTCGCGCCGACGGTGCACGAGGTGCAGCTCAACGGCACGGCGCTGGACGTGGCGGAGGTGTTCGCCGACTCGCGGATCGCGCTGCCCGGGCTGCGGGCCGGGCGCAACGAGCTGCGGGTGGTCGCGGACTGCGCCTACACCAACACCGGTGAGGGCCTGCACCGGTTCGTCGATCCGGTGGACCAACAGGCGTACCTCTACACGCAGTTCGAGGTGCCGGACGCCCGCCGGGTGTTCGCCAGCTTCGAGCAGCCGGACCTGAAGGCGACGTTCCAGTTCACCGTGACCGCGCCCCAGGGCTGGACGGTCATCTCGAACTCCCCGACGCCGGAACCGGTGGAGAACGTCTGGCGCTTCGAGCCCACGCCGCGGATCTCCACCTACATCACCGCGCTGATCGTCGGCCCCTACCACAGCGTGCACAGCACCTGGGACGGCGCGGACGGGCGCAGCGTCCCGCTGGGGATCTACTGCCGGCCGTCACTGGCCGAGCACCTGGACGCGGAGGAGATCTTCGCGGTCACCCGGCAAGGCTTCGACTGGTTCCAGGAGAAGTTCGACTACCCGTACCCGTTCGCCAAGTACGACCAGCTCTTCGTGCCGGAGTTCAACGCCGGCGCGATGGAGAACGCCGGCGCGGTGACCATCCGCGACCAGTACGTGTTCCGCTCGAAGGTGACCGACGCGGCCTACGAGGTGCGCGCCGAGACGATCCTGCACGAGCTGGCGCACATGTGGTTCGGCGACCTGGTCACCATGGAGTGGTGGAACGACCTGTGGCTGAACGAGTCGTTCGCCACCTACACCTCCATCGCCTGCCAGGCGTACGCGCCGGGCAGCAAGTGGCCGCACTCCTGGACCACGTTCGCCAACTCCATGAAGACCTGGGCCTACCGGCAGGACCAACTGCCCTCCACCCACCCGATCATGGCCGAGATCCGCGACCTGGACGACGTCCTGGTCAACTTCGACGGGATCACGTACGCCAAGGGCGCCTCGGTCCTCAAGCAGCTCGTCGCCTACGTCGGCATGGACGAGTTCTTCACCGGCGTGCAGGCGTACTTCAAGGCGCACGCCTACGGCAACACCCGCCTGTCGGACCTGCTCGGCGCGCTGGAGGAGACCAGCGGCCGTGACCTGGCGACCTGGTCCAAGAAGTGGCTCCAGACCGCCGGCATCAACGTGCTGCGACCGGAAATCGAGGTCGACGGGGACGGCACCGTCACCGCCTTCGCGGTGCGCCAAGAGGCCCCCGCGCTGCCCGCCGGGGCCACCGGTGAACCGGTGCTGCGCCCGCACCGGATCGGGATCGGCTACTACGACCTGAGTGACGGCAAGCTGGTCCGCACCGGCGGCATCGAGCTGGACGTGGACGGCGAGCGCACCGAGGTGCCGTTCCCGGAGGGCTTCCGCCGCCCGGACGTGATCCTGCTCAACGACGGCGATCTGTCGTACGCAAAGGTGCGGCTGGACGAGGAGTCGCTGAAGGTCGTCACCGCGCACCTCGGGGACTTCACCGAGTCGCTGCCGCGGGCCCTGTCGTGGGCCTCGGCCTGGGACATGACCCGGGACGGCGAACTGGCCGCCCGGGACTACCTCTCGCTGGTGCTCTCCGGCATCGGCAAGGAGACCGACATCGGCGTGGTCCAGTCCCTGCACCGCCAGGTGAAGCTGGCCCTGGACCTCTACGCGGCCCCGGAGTGGCGCGAGAGCGGGCTGGCCACCTGGACCGAGGCGACGCTGGAACACCTGCGGGCGGCCGAGCCGGGCAGCGACCACCAGCTCGCCTGGGCCCGGGCGTTCGCCGCCACGGCCCGCACCGACGCGCAACTGGACGTGCTCCAGGGGCTGTTGGACGGCACCGAGGAGATCCCCGGGCTGGCGGTGGACACCGAGCTGCGCTGGACGCTGCTGGAGCGGCTGGCCGCCACCGGCCGGGCCGACGAGCCGGAGATCGCCGCCGAGCTGGCGCGGGATGCGACCTCGGCCGGCGAGCGGCACGCCGCGACCGCGCGCGCCGCCCGGCCGACCGCGGAGGCGAAGGCCGAGGCGTGGGCGTCGGTGGTGGAGTCGGACAAGCTCCCCAACGCCGTCCAGGAGGCGGTCATCGCCGGCTTCGTCCAGCCCGACCAGCGGGAGCTGCTGGCGCCCTACACCGCCAAGTACTTCGAGGCGGTCAAGGACGTCTGGGCCCACCGCAGCCACGAGATGGCGCAGCAGATCGTGGTGGGCCACTACCCGGCCCTCCAGGTCTCCCAGGAGACCCTGGACGCCACCGACGCCTGGCTGGCGGCACACGACCCGAGCCCGGCGCTGCGCCGGCTGGTCACGGAGTCCCGGGCGGGCGTCGAGCGGGCCCTTACGGCCCGGGCGGCGGACGCGGCGGCCGGCGCCGCCTGACGGTCCGCGCGGCAGCAGTAAGGGGCGTGCCCCGGAACCGGGTCGGTTCCGGGGCACGCCCCTTGTGCGGGCGGGGAGTTGGAGCGCCCGACGGACGGCGCGTCAGGAGCGGGACCGTCCGCCGGGCGGGTCGTGGCGCCGGGCCCCGATCCCCTCCCCCGGGGCCCGGCCGGCGGCGCGGGTCAGCTCAACGCGTCGAAGCGGCGGACCAGTTCGGCCCGGCCGGCCTCGGTGAGGTCGCCGTGCACCCGCATCCGGGCCAGGCCGCCGTCGGGGTAGACGTCCAGCCGGACGTGGGTGGCGGTGGGCCGGCGGGGCAGCGCGAAGCGGTGCGGGGTGTCGGGCTGGAGCCGGGTCGTGGGCAGGATCTCGAACCACGCGGACGGATCGTCCGGGTTCCCGTCGCAGGCCGAAAGCCGGGCCCAGCCGGCGGAGTTGCCCTTGAGGTAGGCGGTGTCGATCTCGATCGCGCGCAGCTCGCCCTGCGCGGCCAACTTGAACCGCACCCAGTCGTTGGTGCCCCGCACCCGGCGGCGGCGGTTCTCCCAACCGTCGTCCATCTTGCGGGACAGGTCGGGCTGGATGATCTGGGTGGGCGAGGAGTAGAAGCGGTCGGAGGCGTCCTCGACGATGCCGCCGTGCAGCACCGACGCCAGGTCCAGGGTGCCCAGCACGTCCAGCCACTCCGGGTCGGGTATCACCTCGCCGTGGACCCGGAGGCGGGCGATGCCGCCGTCGGGGTGCTGCTTGAGGCGGAGGTGGGTGAAGCGGCGCTCGGCGGTGATCTCGAAGCCGTTGGCGGCGTGGCCGCGGACGGGGGTGCGGGGGACGATCTCCTCCCACTTCACGTCCTCGGCGAGCAGCTCCTCGGGGCCGGGGCTGCCGGGCAGCGCGGTGGCCTCGACGGTGACCGCTTGCGGGTAGTTGCCGCGGAAGTGGGCGGTGTCGACGATGATCCCGCGGATCACGCCGGGGGCGGCCAGGCGGATCAGCGCCCAGTCGTGCTCGTCCTCGGTGGGGAAGGGGTGCTCGCCGTCGGCGCCGCGCCGGCGGCGGGTCTCCCAGCCGTCCATGATCTTGCCCTTGTGGCCGAAGCGCTCGGGGTCGAAGACCGCCGGGTTGGGCTTCAGCAGGTTCTCCCGCTCGGCGAAGAACTCGTCGTTGGCGGCGAGCACGCCGGCGCCGAAGCGACGGTCGGCGAGGTCGACGAGCGAGGTGAAGGCGAAGTCACCGCCGCGGTAGTCGGCGTACGGATCGCCGCCTGCGTACGGCTGGGCGTCGTTGGCGTGCGGATCGGTGGCATCGGCTGCCGGGGTGGCGGACATGCGTTTCCCTTCTGCTCCTGCTTCACGGTGCTGGGGACCGGTCCACCGTCGCAGCGGGACACCCGACAGGTCCATCGAAAGTTTGTGAGGAATATCTTCAGCCGGACTGAAAGGTCGCCGGTCCGCCGTCGCCTCCGGTGCGGCCCTCGGTCGCCTGGCGGGCGGCGGCCTGGCGCAGCGCGGCCAGCACCCGGGCCAGGCCCGGCGCACCCTCGGAGCCCCGCCGGGTGGCCGCGACGACGTGCCGGCGCGGCTGGTCGGCGTGGAGCACCCGCAGCGCGACCCCGCTGCCGTGTCCCGGCGCCCGCAGCCCGCCCGCCATCGCCATCCGCGGCACCAGCGCCACCCCCATGCCGGCGGCCACCATCGCCCAGATCGCGCTCCAGTCCGCGGCGGCGTGCGCCTGTTCCGGGACGAAGCCGGCGTTCTCACAGGCGGCGGTGGTGATGTGGGACCAGGGGCCGCTGCTGCCGAAGATCCACGGCTCGCCGGCCAAGTCGGCCAGCCGCAGGCCCGGTTCGGCGGCCAACGGGTGGCCGGCCGGCAGCGCCACGTCCAACGGGTCGGCGAGCAGCGAGACCCGGGTGAACTTCGGGTCGCGCGGGGTCGGCGCGTGCGCGGCCAGCGACAGCGCCAGGTCCACGCTGCCCTCGGCGAGCAGTTCGTAGGCGGCCTCCGCCTCGGCCTCCCGTACGGCGACGGCCAGGCCGGGGTGGGTGCGGCGCAGCTCCTGGAGGGCGGGCACCACCAGCGCCGGGATGGCGGTGGAGAACGCCCCGACCCGTACGGTGCCGGCCTCCCCCTGGAGGTAGCCGAGGAGGTCCGCGTCGGCCCGCTCCAACTGCGCGAAGACCGCGTCCGCGTGCCGCAGCACCAGGTGGGCGGCGCCGGTGAGCCGGACCCGCCGGCCGTGCGCCTCCAGCAGCGTCACCCCGAGGGACTTGGCGAGCCCGGTCAGCTGCTGCGAGACCGCCGAGGGCGTCATGTGCAGCGCCTCGGCGGTCGCGGTGACCGTGCCCAGCTCCTGGAGCGTGCGCAGGATGCGGAGCTTCTTGATGTCCCAGTCGGCCATGCGGGCAGCGTACGCACCCGGCGCGGCCCGGGCGTTCACCGTGTGCGGCCCGCCGCCCCCAGGGCCACCCCGGCGACGATCAGCGCCATGCACACCACCTGGACCGCGCCGACGCCCTCGCCCAGGAGGGCCAGCGAGAGCAGGGCCACGCACACCGGCTGGAGGTAGTACACCGCCCCGGCGCGGGCGGCGCCCACCAGGGCGATCGCCTTGTTCCAGGTGAAGTAGGCGACGGCGGAGGAGCACACCCCGATGTAGAGCAGCGGCCCGACCGTCCCCGCGGTGAGCGGGAAGCCGCCCTCGACGGCCAGGCTGATCCCGTAGGCGGGCACCAGCATCGCCGCCCCCAGGGCGAACGTCATGAACAGGAACGCCAGCTGGCCGATCCCCTCCGGGCGCCGACGCAGCAGCGCGCTGTACCCGGCGAAGGCGGCGGTGGCCGCCACCATCCACAGGTCACCGCCGGCGAAGTCCAGGTGCAGCACCGCGGCGGGCGACCCCTTCCCCACCAGGGTGACCACCCCCAGCAGTGCCAGCACCATGCCCGCGGCGCGCCGGACGCCCAACGGCTCGCGCCCGCCGCCGACCAGGTCGAACAGCGCGATCATCATCGGCGAAGCGGCCGCGATCATCGCCATGTTGGTGGCCGAGGTGCTCCTCCCGGCCGTGTAGATCAGGGTGTTGAAGAGCGTGACGCCCAACAGGGCGGCCAGCGCCAGGAATCCGAGGTGCGCCCGGATCACCGCCCACTGCCGCCGGACCTGCCCCAGCGCGAACGGCGCGACCGCCGCCAGCGCAACGACCCAGCGCCAGAAGGCGGTTTGGACCGGCGGCACGGTCGCGTGCAGCGCGCGGGCGATGACGAAGTTGCCGGACCAGACGACGGTCGCCGCCAGGGCCAACGCCAGCCCCACGGCCTGGGTGGACGGTATGCGGTGTGCGCGGACCCGCTCCAGGACTGCCACGGTTTCCTCTCCCTCGACGGTGGATACGGATCACCGTGGCAGCCCGAAACACATCAGGTCCATCGAAAAATTCACCCTATTCCTTTCAGTGAAACTGAAAGGAATAGAGGCCCGACCTCAGCCGCGAGCAGCCCGCCGCCGGGCCAGGATCGCCGCCTGCCGCTCGTCGAAGCGGCGCGCCTGCCCGTCCAGGCCGTCCAGGAACGCCCCCAGCTCCTCCTGCGCGGCCAGCCCCTCCGGGCCCAGCCCACCGCGCTCCAGCACCTTCAGATAGCGCAGCACCGGCTGGAGCACGTCGTCGTGGTGGATCCGCAGGTTGTAGATCCCGCCGAGCGCCATCCGCGCGGCGGACCGCTCGAAGCCGGGCATGCCGTGGCCGGGCATCCGGAAGCCGGTGACCACGTCCCGCACCGCGCACATCGTGCGGTCCGGGGCCAACTCGAAGGCGGCGCCCAACAGGTTGCGGTAGAAGACCATATGGAGGTTCTCGTCGGTGGCGATCCGGGCCAGCATCCGGTCGCACACCGGGTCGCCGGAGTGCCGGCCGGTGTTGCGGTGCGAGATCCGGGTGGCCAGCTCCTGGAAGGCCACATACGCGACCGAGTGCAGCATGCTGTGCCCGTTGTCGGACTCGAACCCCTCCGACATGTGCGCCATCCGGAACCGCTCCAGCTCCACCGGATCCACCGCGCGACTGGTCAGCAGGTAGTCCCGCATCACGATGCCGTGCCGACCCTCCTCCGCGGTCCAGCGGTGCACCCAGGTGCCCCAGGCCCCGTCCCGGCCGAAGAGGGTGGCGATCTCGTGGTGGTAGCTGGGGAGGTTGTCCTCGGTGAGGAGGTTGACCACCAGCGCGATCCGCCCGATGTCACTGACCTTCGACTGCTCGGGCGCCCAGGGCTCACCCTCCAGCACCCCGTCGAAGTTCCGCCCGTCGCTCCACGGCACGTACTCGTGCGGCATCCACTCCTTGGCGATCGCCAGATGCCGGTTGAGCTCCTTCTCGACGACCTCCTCCAGGGCGTAGAGCAGCCGGGCGTCGGTCCAGGCGGCCTGGCCGCGCGCTCCGTCGAGGCGGTCGGGGGCGATGGTCACGGGGAACTCCTGGGGACGACGGACCTACGGTTCCGTAGGTCAGGACTTACGGCCCCGTAGGTTACGCCATCGTAGGTACGCCCCAGGTAAGCATCCAGCCAACGAGCGAATTGCCCCCAATTCTCCCAACTACAGCCCTATGCCCGACCTTTGTGATCCCCCTCGCCCACCCCGGACAACGCAAAAGGGGCGCCCACCGGTCCGGGAAGAACCGGTGGGCGCCCCTTCGCCAAGGCGTCACGCGGGCAGGCGGCCCGCTACGGGCCAGGTCAGCCCTTGGCCTTCTTGCGGGACTTGTCGGTCATCATGACCAGCCCGGCAATGACCAGGAAGAGCACGATGGGCGTCACGACGTAGAGGCCGAGCGTCTGGATCACACTCAGACCCGGACCCGGGTCGTCTCCATCGTCGCGGGTGAGCGCAAACGCGGGAGACGACATCAGCAGCATCAGCGCGGTGCCGGCGGTGACGGTTCCGGCGCGCAGGGCGTTCTTCTTATTGCTCACCCATTCAACGTAGCGGATGGCGCGCGGGGGCGCGCCTTTGGGGCCCCACGTTGTCGGCTCTCCCGCCGTGGGGGTTGCTGTTCTTTGCGCCTGCGGCGCGGGCTTTGTGTCCGCTGCGCGGGGCTGTTGGGTGCGGTGACGGGTCTCCGGGGGCGGTAGGCCAGACTGCTTCGCTTTACGTCTGGCCTACCGCCC